>QKJM01000518.1 GCA_003249315.1 Archangium sp. | reverse complement strand
GGGCCTGGTGGGGGCGATGCTGCAGCGCCCGGTGTCCGCCATCCTCTCCTCCCTGCTGGGGGCGTGGCTGCTCGTCATCGGCGCACTGGCCGCCCTGCACCAGTTCGGCGGGCTCGTCTCCGCCATGGCCGCCCAGCCCTGGGGCCTCATCATCGCCGCCGCCCTCTTCGCCCTCGCCGGCAGCGTCTACCAGATCGCCGTGCGCCCCTCGCCCGAGGAGCAGGAGCGCCAGCAGGCCGAGCGCAAGCGGCTGCAGATGCGACAGGCCGAGCAGAAGGCCCTCGAGAAGCGCTGGACGGCCTCCCAGGGCGGCAAGTAGGCACCTCGCCCCCACCTTTACCCACTCAGGGGCCCCACGTAGAGTTCACGGCCCTCCGACCCCTCCAGGCACGACATGGGACAGGCCAGACGCAAGGAGAAGAACCTCGAGGCGAAGCAGCAGCGGCCCGAGGAAGCCGAGGCCCCCGCACCGGCCTCCGAGGAGGGACACCCCTGGACGAAGCCCGCGGGTCTCTCGGGCAGGGGTCTGCTGGTGCTCGCCGCCGCCGTCCTCCTCATCCAGTTCCCCCTGCTGCACTACGCCCTCTTCCGGAGCGAGGCGGCCACCACCACCTCCATCCCCTACACCCAGGACTTCACGGATCCCGGCGTGGTGGAGCGCGACTTCTTCTCCACCGGCGGCCACTGGCGCGTGGTGGACGGCCAGCTCCTCTCCCCCGGCGTGAGGAACAACCCGCTGTGGCTCCAGGCGAAGCTGCCCCGCGACGTGGCGATCGAGTTCGACGCCCGCTCCGAGTCCTCCGAGGGCGACGTCAAGGTGGAGATCTTCGGGGATGGGACGGACCACGCCTCCGGGTATGTGCTCATCCACGGAGGGTGGAACAACTCGGTGTCCGTCATCGCCCGACTGGACGAGCACGGCGCGCCCCTGGCCTCGCTGCAGCGGAGGGCGGAGCAGGTGGCCGAGCAGCAGGGAGCGAAGAGCGCGGGCCTGGTGGAGACGGGCGTGTTCCGCGAGGGCACCCGCATGCGGGTGGAGGCCCGGCCCTTCCCGGTGCAGATCGGTCGCACCTATCGCTGGCGTATCGAGCGACGCGGCTCCCTGCTACGCTGGCTCATCGATGGGAAGCCGTTCATGGAGTTCGATGACCCGTTCCCCCTGGAGGGAAAGGGACATGATCGCTTCGGGTTCTCGAGTTGGGAAGCCCAGCTCTTCTTCGACAACCTGAAGATCGAACCACTGTGAGTCACCAACCGGCATCGAACCCGGAAGCAGGGGTAAGCAACGTGCGCAGAGTCGGAATCTTCGGGTGGGGTGTGGTCGCACCCCGGTCCCGCAACATCGAGGCCTTCGAGAAGAACCTGGCAGCGGCGGAGAGCTGGCTCTCCCCTTTCAATGGTTTCGGGCCGGACAACTTCCTCGTAGGCATGCCGGAGTTCGACTTCACGGAGTACAAGCCGTGGATCGACGCGCGCTTCCCGTCCACGCGCTTCTCCCAGCTCGAGAAGAAGATGGGCATGCCGACGAAGATGGCCATCGGCGCCTTCATCCAGGCGCTGGGGCAGAACGAGGGCCTGGAGAAGGAGCTGCAGGCGCTGGGGCCCCGCGCCCACGTCTACGTGGGCACCGGGCTGGGAGACCTGCCCACCATCCATGACATCACCCTGCGGCTGCACCGCGCCCAGCGGCGGTGGGATCGCTTCTGGGCGGCCCCCGAGCGCAACAGCGCGCTGCGCCGCTGGCTGGAGACGCGCGAGCCCCTGACGGGCCTGCCCCCCGAGCCCTCCTCGGTGGAGGAGGCCGAGCGCGACGAGGCCGAGGAGGCCTGGTGGCACTTCTGGGCCGGCCAGTCCGCGGAGCTGCGCGAGTACCTCGCCGAGCAGAAGGAGATAGAGGGCCTGGGCGTCGGAGGCGGCAACGTGGAGTCCGCCAAGCTGGCCCTCATCAAGGAGAAGCGGACGCGCAACCAGCGCCTGCAGAAGAAGTGGGGCGCCCCCGAGCCGCCGTGGAACGCGGTGCCCTCGGAGATCCTCTGGAACATCCACAACACCCCCGCCTCGCAGATTTCGATGATGGGGAAGGTGACGGGGATGACCTTCGCCCCGGTGGCGGCGTGCTCCTCCTTCGGCTACGGGCTGAAGCTGGCGATCAACGCCATCCAGCTCGGCCAGGCCAAGGCGGTGGTGATGGGGATGGCGGATCCTCCCCCGCACCCGCTGACGGTGGGCGGCTTCTACAACGCGCGGGTGGTGAGCGCGGACGGGGCGGTGTCCAAGCCGCTGACGGCGCTGCGAGGCACGCACGTGGCCGGCGGCTCGGTGGTGTGGGTGCTGGGAGACCTGGAGTACTTCCAGGCGAAGGGCTTCAAGCCCCTGGGCATGGAGCCGGTGGCGGTGGGCGTCACCGCGGACGCGGAGCACATCATCACCCCCTCCAAGGAGGGCCCCACGGTGGCCATCCACGAGGCGCTCCAGGCCGCGGGCGTGGCGCCGGCCGAGGTGGGGAGCTGGGATCTGCACGCCACCGCCACCCCGGGGGACTACCTGGAGGTGGAGACGCTGCGCACGCTGCTGCCCGAGACGGTGCTGGTGACGGCGCGCAAGGGCACCTTCGGGCACGGAATGGGTGCCGGCGGAGGCTGGGAGCTGACGGCCCAGTACCTCGGCTACGCCCGGGGCCAGGTGTTCCCCACCCCGCTGACGGAGGCGGAGCTGAACCAGGAGATCGGCCGGCTCCACGGCCAGTTCGTCTTCGACAAGCCGGTGGCCACGCCCCAGGGCTGCGCGGGCAAGCTCTCCATGGGCGTGGGCGGCATCAACGCCTGTGTGATTTCACGCCCCTGGCGCTGAGGGCGGTCCGGACCCGGGATTGCGGGGAGCGGGGGCCATGCCGGGGAAAGGGCTGGTCTCCCGCGTCCCGGGTTGCTAGCTGCCCCCCATGCGCCTCACCCTCCACCGCGGTGTCAGCCTCGCCGTCCTCGCCTCGGCCCGTACCGAGGCCGAGCACCATGAGGATCTCGGCTGCAGCATCCAGGGGCCCACCTCGCGGCCCGTGCGCCACGCCCACCTCCCCCTGAAGCAGCGCCTCGCCGAGCTGGGGCCCGAGCAGTCCCTCCGCGAGGCCAAGGCCCTCATCCGCTGGATGGAGGACACACCCCGCTACGCCGCCCTCTGCGAGGACTCCAAGCGGCGCGGCGGGCGACGCGTGCTGCGCCAGGACGTCCTCTTCCCCGACGCCTCCAAGCACAAGCCGCGCATCCTCCACCTCCGCCAGGAGGAGATGGGGCTCGACTTCCCCGTGAAGGTCCGCGAGTGGCCCGCCCTCAACGAGCTCTTCGCCACCCTCGCCCGCGGCGCCACACGGGCCGAGCTGCGCACCCTCTCCGCCTCCTCCCCGGCCGTCGGCGAGCTGCTCGCGGACCTCTCCAGCGCCGGCTGGCTCGTGCGCCACGAGGGCCCCTTTCCCATCCCCGCCCCCGGCGCCCTCTTCGTGGGCCACAACACCGTCCTCGTCGCCAGCCAGCAGGCCCGCGTCCTCGTGGACCCCTACTTCCGCCCCGCCAGCGCCATCGACAGGCCGGACTACCAGCCCCTCCAGCCGAGGGATATCGGCCCGGTGGACGCCGTGCTCATCACCCACTCGCACGGGGACCACTTCCACCTCGGCTCGCTCCTGCAGCTCCCGCGAGACACCCGCATCCTCGTCCCCACGGTGGAGCGCGAGAGCCTCTTCTCCACCGACTGCGTGCTGCGCCTCCAGCAGCTCGGCTTCACCCGCGCCGAGTCCCTCCGCTGGGGCGAGGAGCGCCAGATCGGCGACATCACCGTGCGCGCCCTGCCCTTCTTCGGCGAGCAGCCCACCGACGGAAAGGGCCTCTACCCGGGCCTCTTCAACGAGGGCAACACCTGGCTGGTGCGCACCCCCGACTTCTCCGCGGCCTTCTACGCCGACTCGGGCCATGACGTGCGAGGGGACATGCGCGACGTCTGCCAACAGCTCCATCAGGAATCGCCCGTGGACGTGCTCTTCTGCGGCGTCCGCGGCTTCCGCCTCAAGCCCCTCTTCTTCGGCTACACCACCCTGGACGCCTACCTCGTGGACGTGCCGATGGACGAGCTCGCCACCCCTCAGCAGCTCATGGCCGCGCCCGAGGAGGCGCTGCACTACGGCGAGCTGCTCGGCGCCCGCTACGTGGTGCCCTGCGCGGACGGCGGCGCCCCCTGGTACTGGCGCGAGGGCATGGGCCCCCGCTACCCCGGCTACCCCGGCGAGCCAGTGAGCGGCGCCAGCACCCTCGACGAGAACCCGGACGCCGACCCCTACCCCGAACGCCTCCAGCAGGTGCGCCGCCAGGTGGGCCACGGCCCCCAGGCCCTGCTCCTTCGCCCCGGCGAATCCCTCGGCTGGCGCGGGCGACGCGCCCCCGAGATCCTTCGCCAGCCCGGCTTCACCTGGCCCTTCGGCCGCCTCCCGTCACGGCACTCCGGGTCCTCGCCCCTCCGGGTGCTGTAGCTCCCGGATGGGCTGCTCCGAGATGCCCTCCCGCAGATTGAGCAGCCCCGCCAGCACCCGTAGCTTCTCGTGTACCGACTCGTTGGTGAACTCGTGCAGGTCCGTCAGCGCCTGCGCGTAGTCCGTGAGGGCGGCCAACCACTCCCGGAGATTCTCCACGCTCGGAGGCTTCGCGCGGACCTCTTCGATCCGGGCATAGGCCTCGTGCAGCCTGTCCGCCGCGTCATCCACGTGCTTGGGTAGAGCCATCGTCTCTCGCCTCCATCGCTCGCATGAGTCCCCGCTCGGGCGGACGTGCCGCTCCGTCCGCGGACGCGCTCCACCCTCGCGACTGGCTGAAAAGATGGACGTCTCCTCGCATCACGACCACCACCGGGCCTTCTCCAGAGGGCCCGCTCGCCCCTCCGCATACCGCCCTCCCAGGGCGGGCGCGCGGCTCGGGTCATGCACCGACACACTCGCGCCCCCATCGTGAATCCATGGGCCTGTCGGCCACCCGAGACCTTCCAGGCCCACCAGCCCTTCGGCGGAGACACACCCAACCCACTGGCGAGAACGTGCGATGACCCATCCCGAGACAGAGAAACTGGAGGAGGCGCGGCGGCAGGACACGTCCCACGAGCCGTCGGGCAAGCCCACGAACAGGCCCCCCCCGCCCATGCAGGCGGATCAACGTCCCCCCATCGAGCGAGGCGCGCACCTGCTCGCGCTCAGCACGCTCAAGAACGCGGAGATTCCCTTCGTGGTGGCCGGCGCCTACGCGCTGCACCTCTACACGGGCATCTACCGGGACACCAAGGACCTGGACATCTTCCTCAAGCGCGAGGATACGCAGCGGGCGCTCGAGTGCCTCTCCAGCGTGGGCTTCCAGACGTCCATGCATGATCCGGTGTGGATCGCCAAGGCCTACGCCAACAACGAATACTTCGCGGACCTCATCTTCAGCTCCGGCAATGGCGTGGCGGTGGTGGACGACGCCTGGATGGAGCGCTCCCACCCGGGCGTCATCCACGGACTGCCCATCCTGGTAGCGCCGCCGGAGGAGATCATCTGGTCCAAGGCCTTCGTCTGCGAGCGCGAGCGCTTCGACGGGACGGACATCAACCACCTCATCCTCGCCCGCGGCAAGCAGATGGACTGGGACCACATCCTGATGCGGTTCGAGCCCCACTGGGAGGTGCTCCTCGCCCACCTGTGCTTCTACCGCTTCAGCTACCCGGGCCAGAGGGACCACGTCCCCCAATGGGCATGGGAGGAACTGCTCGAGCGCGCCCGCCTGCAGGAGACCGAACCCGACAAGAAGAAGCTCTGCCGGGGAATGTTGATCTCCCAGGGGCAGTACAGGGTGGATGTCGAGCACTGGGGCTATACCGATGCCCGCATCCTGGAGGTGGAGACCTACCGCACCTACAAGCAGTGAAGTGCGCGCTGCCCTTGCCCGGCAGCCCGACTTCCTGCAAGCAAGGAGCGCCATGCCCCTCTCCACCCTCTGCCAGCACTGCGGCCTGTGCTGCGATGGCACCCTCTTCACCGTCGTCCCGCTACAGCCCTCGGAGGAGAGCTCGCTGCGGGCCCGCGGGCTCCCCGTGGTGACGCGCGCGGACGGCTCGCCGGCCCTCCCCCAGCGCTGCGCCGCCCTGGCCGGCCGAAGCTGCACCCTCTACGCCGAACGCCCCCTGGGCTGCCGCCGCTACCAGTGCCAGCTCTACTCCGCCCTGGCCGAGGGGGAGGTGGATCTCTCCGAAGCGCTCACGGTCGTGGAGCAGGCCCACACCCTGCTCGACGCCTCGGAAGCCGAACGAGGCCCCCAGGTGGAGGCCTTCCTGGATCGGCACTTCCGAGGACGCCACCGGAGCCCCCGGGTGGTGTAACCTGGGGGGGTAGCGAGACAGCCATGAACCGTGTGCAATTCCTGAAGTGGGCAGAGGGACTCCTGGGCTCCCACGCCGCCATGGGCGCGAAGCTCGGGGGCAAGGACCATTACCGACTCATCCGGGTGGCGCCGATGCAGTACCTCGGCATCGACGCGCTCGTGAGCGGCACGCTCCGCGTCCACCTCTTCTCCAACGTCGATCGGCACAAGGAGCGGTGGAAGCAGGTGAAGACGGGCTTGGGAAGGAAGACCCCGACAAAGCTCGTGGCCTCGCTGCCGCCCCTTCCCCCCGAGGCCCTCTCCAGGCTCCAGGTTCTGGACAACGGCCCGGAGCACCGTGGGCACCTCCGCTTCGAGTGGGAGGCGGAGTCCAGCGACTACGCCATTCAGCAGGAGCCCGTCCGTCAGTACATGGACTGGCTGTGCGCCGTGGTCGGAAAGCAGTAGGAGGCGCCCCGTCAGGGGGAGTGAGGAAACATCACGTTGCCGAGCGCCACGACCGAGGTGCCCTTCTCGTCCCAGAGCTTGAGGAGGAAGGGGCCTCGGGCCTGGCGCTCGGTGACCTCGGCTTCCACCACCACGGGGCGCCGATGCCCCGGCAGAGTGGTGCCCAACTGCCAGAAGTCCAGGATCCGGAGCTGCTCGCCCGTGGGGCCGATGAGCGCGGCACCCGCTACCCGCCAGGGCTCCGTGCCCATGTTCCACAGGTCCAGCATCACCGCCAGTCGCACGAGCTTTTCCTCTCCTTGCAGGTGCAGGGTGGTGGAGCGGTAGCTGTAGACCCGCCTCGGGATAAGGAACTCCTCCGGGCGCCAGACGACTTCTGCGAAGATGTCCCGAGAGAGCACCCCCCTGTCGTTCACCAGTCCAGGAGCAAGCAGTCCCGTGAGACCGGTCCGTCCGCTGCACTCGGCCTGAAGGCGTGCCCTCTCCTGCTGGCACTGGAGAACCTCTGCCCGCGCCCGCCGGGCCTCCTGCCGGTAGGACGCCACCGGTCGCGGGTGGCGCGACACCTCCACCTGCCACGCCGCCTGGCCCGGATGCACCACCAGGACGAAGGTGACGCTGGTCGGAGCCGCTCCATCCTCGAAATGGAAGGTCACCGGAAGACGCTCCCCATCACGCAGTGACTCGGAGGGGATGAGCGCGAGCATGCCCGCGGTCTCCGCCACGCGGAAGAATCGCTCCCGCTCCTTCAACTCCACGCGCACGCGCTTCGAG
>QKJM01001017.1 GCA_003249315.1 Archangium sp. | reverse complement strand
ACCATCAACTTCAAGAAGTGGATTGATGAGCACCGTCACCTGCTCAAGCCCCCCGTGGGCAACCAGCAGGTGTGGGAGGACCGGGAGTTCATCGTGATGGTGGTGGGCGGTCCCAACTCGCGCACGGACTTCCACATCAACGAGGGCGAGGAGTTCTTCTACCAGGTGGAGGGGGACATCAACCTGCGTGTGATTGAGGACGGCAAGCCGACCGACCTCCCCATCCGCGAGGGAGAAATCTTCCTGCTGCCGCCGAAGGTGCCGCACTCGCCGCAGCGCCCGGCGGGAACGGTGGGCCTGGTCATCGAGCGCAAGCGGAGCACGAGCGAGCTGGACGGCTTCGCGTGGTACTGCCCCCAGTGCAACGAGAAGCTCTATGAGGAGCATCTCCACGTCTCCAACATCGTCACCCAGCTCCCGCCGGTGTTCGAGCGCTTCTACGGCAACCCGGAGCACTGCACCTGCAAGCGCTGTGGCCACCAGATGAAGCGGGAGCAGCGGGCTTGAAGATAGACATCCATACCCACCTGCTGCCGCCGGAGCTGCCGCGCTTCGCCGATCGCTTCGGCTATGGAGGCTTCATCACCCTGGAGCACCACCAGTCGTGCCGGGCGCGCATGATGCGCGACGATGGCCGGTTCTTCCGCGAGGTGGAGAGCAACTGCTGGGACCCCGAGCGCCGCCTCCGCGAGTGCGACGAGACGGGCGTGACGGTGCAGGTGTTGTCCACCGTGCCGGTGATGTTCAACTACTGGACGAAGCCGGAGCACGGGGCGGAGCTGGCGCGCTTCCTCAATGATCACCTGGCCTCGGTGGTGAAGGCGCACCCGAGGCGCTTCGTGGGGCTGGGGACGGTGCCCTTGCAGTCGCCCGAGCTGGCGGTGCGCGAGCTGGAGCGCTGCGTGCGCGAACTCGGGCTGTCGGGCGTGCAGATTGGCACGCATGTGGATGGCACCAACCTGGGCGAGCCCCATCTCTTCCCCTTCTTCGAGGCGGCGGCGGAGCTGGGCGCCGCGGTGTTCGTCCACCCCTGGGACATGCTGGGCGAAGCGCGGATGAAGAAGTACTGGATGCCGTGGCTGGTGGGCATGCCCGCCGAGGTGTCGCTGGCCATCTGCTCGCTCCTCTTCTCCGGCACGCTGGAGAAGCTGCCGAAGCTGCGGGTGGCCTTCGCGCATGGAGGCGGGGCCTTCCCGGGCAGCTTCGGTCGAATCGAGCACGGCTTCCAGGTGCGGCCGGACCTGGTGGCGGTGGACAACGCGGTGTCTCCCCGTGAGTACCTGGGACGCTTCTGGGTGGACTCGCTGGTGCATGATCCGGAGATGCTGCGCCTCATCGTCCGGCTCTTCGGATCGGAGAAGGTGGCGCTGGGCAGCGACTATCCCTTCCCGCTGGGTGAGGCACACCCTGGTTCGCTGGTGGAGTCCATGGCCGACTTCGACGTGAAGACGCGCGAGCGGCTGCTGTGGCGTAATGCGCTCGAGTGGCTCGGGCGCTCGCGCGAGGAGTTCGGCTCATGACGGGCGATGTGGTGCGCTACGAGGCCGGCGAGGACTTCGCTCGGAGGATGGACGCGGAGGATCCTCTGCGTGGCCTCCGTGAGGAGTTCCTCTTCCCACGCGGGCCGGACGGCGAGCCGGTGGTGTACCTGGTGGGCAATTCGCTGGGGCTGCAGCCACGCAAGGCGAAGCCGTACGTGCTGGAGGCGATGGAGGACTGGGAGCGGCTGGGGGTGGAGGGCCACTTCAAGGCGAAGCACCCGTGGATGCCCTACCACGAGCTACTCACCGAGCAGACGGCGCGGTTGGTGGGCGCGCTGCCGCTGGAAGTGGTGGTGATGAACACCCTCTCGGTGAACCTGCACCTGATGATGGTGTCCTTCTACCGGCCCACGCGCGAGCGCTACAAGATTCTCATGGAGGGGGGCGCCTTCCCCTCGGACCAGTACGCGGTGGCCTCGCAGGTGCGCTTCCACGGCCATGAGCCGGAGGACGCGGTGGTGCGGCTCGTGCCGCGACCGGGAGAGGAGACGCTGCGCCAGGAGGACATCCTCGCCACGCTGGAGCGGCACGGGCACGAGGTGGCGCTGGTGCTGCTGGGCAACGTGAACTACCTCACCGGCCAGGCCTTCGACATGGCGGCCATTACCCGTGCGGCGCACGCGCGGGGCTGCCGGGTGGGCTTCGACCTGGCACACGGCGCGGGCAACCTGAAGCTGTCGCTACATGACGACGGGCCGGACTTCGCGGTGTGGTGCTCGTACAAGTACCTCAACGGCGGACCGGGCACGCTGGGCGGTGTCTTCGTCCATGAGCGGCATGCGCGCTCGCCCTCGCTGCCTCGCTTCGCCGGCTGGTGGGGGCACGACAAAGAGACGCGCTTCCGCATGGGGCCGGACTTCCAGCCGATCGCTGGCGCCGAGGGCTGGCAGCTCTCCAACCCGCCCATCCTCCAGCTCGCGGCGCTGCGCGCGTCCATGGAGCTGTTCGACCGGGTCGGCATGGAGGCGCTGCGCCAGAAGCGCGAGCGGCTCACCGGCTACCTGGAGTTCCTGCTGGAGCGCCTGCCCCCGGGCTTCGTCGACAGCATTACCCCGAGCGAGCCGAGCCAGCGCGGCACCCAGCTCTCGCTGCGCTTCTCCAAGGAGCCCCGAAAGCTGCTGGAGAAGCTGGGCGCGGCCGGCGTGGTGTGTGACTTCCGCGAGCCGGACATCATCCGGGCTGCTCCGGCGCCGCTCTATTGCAGCTTCCTCGACGTCTATCGTTTCGTGGAGGTACTCGAAGGTCATGCGCGAGATTGAGCGGACGGAGTGCGTCACCGTGGCGGGGGCGGGCCTGGTGGGCTCGCTGCTCTCCATCTACCTGGCGCGGCGCGGCTTCCAGGTCGAGGTGCTGGAGCGCCGGCCGGACATGCGCCAGGAGGCCATCGGAGCGGGGCGCTCCATCAACCTGGCCATCTCCACCCGGGGCCTGTACGCGCTGCGGCGGGTGGGGCTGGAGGAAGAGGCGCTGCGGCACGCCATCCCCATGCGCGGGAGGATGATCCACCCGGTTCGAGGGGAGCTCACCTTCCAGGCCTATGGGAAGGACGCCTCGCAGCACATCAACAGTCTGTCCCGGGGCTGGTTGAACAAGTGCCTGATGACGCACGCGGAGGAGACGGGCCGGGTGCGGATTCGGTTCAGGCAGCGCGTGCGGCGGGTGGACTTCGAGCAGGGGATGCTCGAGGTGCAGGACGAGGCGGATGGCACGGTGGGCGAGGTGAGTGCCCCCGTGCTCTTCGGAACCGACGGTGCGGGCTCGGCGGTGCGACACGCGATGGAGCCGCGGGCGGGCTACGCGGCGACGCAAGAGCGGCTCAGCCACGGGTACAAGGAGCTGACGATTCCTCCGGCCCCGGGCGGTGGTTTCCAGATGGAGCGCAACGCGCTGCACATCTGGCCTCGGGGCTCGTTCATGCTCATCGCCCTGCCCAACGAGGACGGCAGCTTCACCTGCACGCTGTTCCTGCCCTTCGAGGGCCCGGTGAGCTTCGCGTCGCTGGACTCTCCGGGGAAGCTGACGGCCTTCTTCGAGGAGCAGTTCCCCGATGCGCTGCCGCTGATTCCGGAGCTCGCGCACGACTTCTTCACCAACCCCACGGGCTCCATGGTGACGGTGAAGAGCGGGCCGTGGAACGTGGAAGGGCGGGCGCTGCTGCTGGGGGACGCGGCGCACGCCATCGTCCCCTTCTTCGGACAGGGGATGAACTGCGGCTTCGAGGACTGCGTGGTGCTGGAGGAGTGCCTGGCGAGGCACACCCGGTGGGACGAGGCCTTCGAGGCGTTCTTCCGGCTGCGGAAGACGAATGCGGACGCCATCGCGGACATGGCGGTGGAGAACTTCGTGGAGATGAGGGACCGCACGGCGGACCCGCGCTTCCTCCTGGAGAAGGAGGTGGAGAAGGTGTTGCTCAACGCCTTCCCGGGCGAGTTCCTCAGTCGCTACACATTGGTGAGTTTCAGCCGGGTGCCGTACCGGCTGGCGTACGACGTGGGCGCCATCGCCGGGGGAATCGTCTCCGAGCTGAGCGAGGGCCTCGCGCGGGCGCAAGATGTGGACCTGGAGCGTGCGCGAGCGCTCATCCAGGAGCGGCTGGTTCCTTTCGTGAAGGAGAATGCGGATGGATTTGGGCTTGAAGGGTAGGCGCGCGCTGGTGATGGGCGCCTCGAGTGGGCTGGGCTACGCCGTGGCGGAGCGGCTGGTGCGAGAGGGGGCGCGGGTGGCCATCTGCTCGCGTAGCGAGTCGCGCATCCGCGAGGCCTCGGAGAAGATGGGCGCGGAGCTGGGGGTGGTGACGGACCTGACGAAGCCGGGGTCGGTGACGGCACTGGTGGAGAAGGTGGCGGGCGAGCTGGGCGGCGTGGACGTGCTGGTGGTGAACACGGGCGGCCCGCCCAAGGGCGGCATCGAGCAGCTCTCGGCGGAGCAGTGGCACGAGGCCTTCCAGAACCTGTGGATGAGCACGGTGGAGGGCATCCGGGCGGTGCTGCCGGGGATGCGGGAGCGGCGCTGGGGCCGGATTCTCCTGGTGACCTCGGTGGCGGCGCGGGAGGCGATGCCGGGGCTGACGGTCTCCAACGGGCTGCGCGCGGGGTTGATGGGGCTGACCCGCAGCATCAGCAACGAGGTGGCCGAGTACGGGATTACCATCAACGACGTGCTGCCGGGCTACCACGCGACGGAGCGGCTCACCGAGCTGGGGATTCCAGAGGAGAAGATTTCCTCGCAGATTCCGGCGCGCCGGCTGGGCCGCCCGGAGGAGCTTGCCTCGCTGGTCTCCTTCCTGGCGTCGGAGCAGGCGGGCTACATCACCGGACAGTCGATTGCCATCGACGGAGGCTGGATGCGAGGCTTCTGAGCCAGCGGCCTCATCTTCATGACAGTCATTCCCTCCATTCGCGCCTTCATGGCCGAAATCATCTTGCAGTCGGCGCGAAATCTTCCGGCCAGGCAGGGAGAGCAGGTGCTCACGCGTGTTCCCACGGAGGTGGTGTCGCTCATCGAGGGCACCCCTCGGACTGGCTGGATTCCCATCGCGAAGAGCAACCATCTGGTGGATGCGATGGTGGAGGTGCTGGGGGCGGCGGGCTTCCGCAGGGTCTTCTCCGAGATTGCCGTGACGGCCCTGCACTACCCGCTGCTGCAGCGCTTCTTCGCGGGGGCCACGCGGTTGCTGGGGCTGTCGCCGGTGGGGCTGCTGAAGTGGTCCACCCACGCCTGGGACTACATGTTCCAGGGGGTGGGGAGGCTGACGTACCAGCTCTCCAGGGAGGACGCGGACGGAGGGGAGGTGGAGATGCTGCTGGAGGGATTTCCCCCGGAGGTGCTGCACACCCGGGCCTTCCTCGAGTCGCTCGCGGGCACCTTCGAGAGCTATCTGAAGACCACGAGCAGGAAGGGGCAGGTGGACGTCGACGAGCACGGCGCGCGCCAGGGCCGGGTGGTGTTCCGCGTCTCCTGGCGCTGAGCCGCCGAACTGGTGCATGTCCTACCCGTAGGGAATGCGCGCGTCGGAGCGGGGGTCTCGAGCATCCACGGCAGGCTTGATGAGCCTGGATGATGACACGTGGTGCGATGGGTTCGACGGCGAGTGTGGTGCGATCCGGACCCCCTTGTTTCACGGGGTGGATTCAGCGACCATTCATCTTGTCGGATTTACGACATGTCATCGGCCTCGAGTGGGCGCGGCTCGGCGTGACCCAAAGCGCCTGACATGTCCCCCTGTCCCTTGCTGACATCGGCTCATGATGGAGTCCTCAACCAACGCGCATTCATCCCTGGCTCGCTCGACACTCATCAAGATGGGTGTGCGCATCGCGATCATCATCGGCCTGGCCACGCTCTTCAGCTACCTCCACCTGCTCCACACCCTGAGGACGGAGAGCCTCGTACACCTGGAGCGGTATGTCTCGGAGCGCAGCGAACGTGAGCAGGGCATCTTCGTGCTGGCGGAGGACAATCACATCTTCCTCCAGAAGGCCATGGCGGAGAAGCTGCGGGCGCTGAACCAGGAGGATCCGAGCGAGCGCTTCGACAAGCTGTTCGTGCGCCTGCCCGACGGCACGGTCCGCAATCGCGCCGAGGGTTTCGACGGCACGCGGATGCCGGGCGTCATCGTCCCTCGGGACGTGTCCATCGATGCGGACATGCAGCGGAGGCTCCTGGCTTCCTACGACGTGCTCGCCCGATATGGCCCCGTCTTCCAGATGCGCTTCACGAACACCTTCGTCACCCTACCAGAGGGGCCTCTCGTGCTCTTCTGGCCGGAGCGCCCTTCCTGGTGTCTGGAGGCCGAGTCCTCCTTCACCACCGTCACCCTCGAGTTCTTCCCCCTCAGTCTGCCGGAGCACAACCCGTCGAGGCAGACGGCCTGGTCCGGCGTCTATGCGGATCCGGTCGCCAGGAGCTTGATGGTCACGGTCACCACTCCGCTGGACGTGAACGGCCGCCATGTCGCGACGGTCAGCCATGACCTGCTCCTCTCGGATCTGCTGGACCGTACCGTCAACAATCACCTGCCCGGCGCGTACAACCTGATCTTCCGCGATGATGGCCAGCTCATCGCCCACCCCGACTTGAAGATGTTGGAGGGAGACGCCTCCATCTACAACATCCTCAACGACTCCGGGCAGGAGGAGGTCTGGTTCTCAGGTGTCGAGCCCATGGGCATGCGGGCCCACTTGAGGAATATCTTCGAGCAGGTCGAGCACCGCTCGAAAAGTCAGGTCGTGTTGGAACATCCGGAGTACGAGGAGTACCTCGCCGTGGGGCGGCTGCGAGGCCCCGGTTGGAACTTCGTGACGGTGCTGCCCGAGAACACGGTGACGAGGCCGGCCTTTCTCGCGGCCCGCTATGTCCTGCTGTTCGGGGTGCTGTCCCTGCTCCTGGAACTGGTCATCATGTTCCAGGTCTTGAGACAACAGATTACCCGACCGCTGCTGGCCTTCATCCAGGCCGCGGATCGCGTGACGTCGGGTGATTTCAAGGTGGAGCTGGAGACTTCGCGAGGGGACGAGCTGGGACGGCTGGCGAACTCCTTCCAACTGATGGCCGATCAGGTCCAGCGGCGCGAGGAAGCCCTGCGACAGGCCAACGAGGGGCTGGAGCAGCGGGTGGAGGAGCGCACCCGGGAGCTGAAGGACATCCAGCGGCAGCTCGTGCTGACGGCGCGGGAGGCGGGCAGGTCCGAGGTCGCCACCAACGTGCTGCACAACGTGGGCAACGTGCTCAACAGCGTCTACACCTCGGCCCAGCTCGCGCAGCAGAGGCTGAGCGAGCTGCGGCTCGTGCAGGTGGGACGGGCGGTGGAGCTGCTCGAGGAGCACCAGGCGGACCTGGCCACCTTCCTCACCCAGGATGAGCGCGGACGGAACGTGGTGCCCTTCCTGCGCCGCCTGGGGCAGAACCTCCTGGACGAGCGCGAGGCCATCTTCTCGTTGTTGGGCGAGGTCGGCCGGTACACCGAGCACATCGGAGACATCGTCAAGCTGCAGCAGAGCTATGCCCGGGCTCCTCGGTTGAATGAACAGGTCAACCTGGCGGAGCTGGTTGAGGACGCGCTGCGCATCAACTCGGCC
>QKJM01000546.1 GCA_003249315.1 Archangium sp. | reverse complement strand
GGCGCGAGCATTACGTCGGGGCTGCGCCAGGCCAGGAACAGGTCCGTGGTGCCGTCCGCGTTGCCCATACGCAGCACGGCCCAGTCCGCGCCCACCGCGCTGGCCTCGCGGGGGGCCAGGGTGTTGGCCGGAAAGCGCAGCCGGAAGTGATACTGGCTGGCGCTCACCTCGGTGATGCGGTGCAGGGTGATGCTCTCCTGCTCCTGCACCAGGGCATTGATGATGCCGAGCTGCATCGCCTGGCCCGAGCCCGGGTTCTCGATGAGCAGCACCTCTCGCAGGCGCTCGCCTCGGGCATCGAACAGCTCGTAGCCCACTTCGAAGGCAAACGGCTTCTTCTTCGGTGTTTCGCCAGTCATGGATGTCATCTCCTCAAGAGCCGGACTCTTCGGTGCGGCGGAGCATCAGCCAGCCCTCGCGGACTTCCTGGGTCGCGGAGAAGGCGGCACGGGGGTTTACGGGATCCAGCTTGTTCGTCTCGGTCCAGGCGCCATCGGGCTGGCGCGTCGTCCAGGACCAGGTGAGGCCGGGCTGCTCGGGCACGGGCAGACGCAGCGTCCCCCGGTCCGTGAGCAGCGGTGCGGTGAGGAAGCTCACCTCCAGGTCCGCGAGCGCCTGGCTGTAGTACTCGGGCAGCAGGCGCAACTGCTCGCTCGGGAGCACGCCCGTGGTGGCATGCACCTGGCCGCGCGGGTCGAGCAGCATCGTCACGTGCTGGGCCGGGTCCGACGACGTGCGCGGCATGAGCAGGGACTCGTCGGCGTAGGTCTTGATGAGCGGGTGGCCCACCGAGCGCATCTGCGGGGAGAAGAAAGTGCCCCCCTGCTCGTAGGTGTAGCCTCCGGCCCCGTCCGGGCTCTCGCGCCAGTAGCCCACGAGCCCGTCATCGAGCTGTCCGAACTCGCCCAGGCGGATGGGCAGCTTCACCTTCTCCAGGCCGCGCGTGGTGTCCTCGCCATCGGCGATGGCGTTGGGATCCAACGCGGGAGGCCCCCGGAGCTCCAGGGTGAGCGCGGCGCGCACCACGGCCACGGGGCGCGCCATGAGCAGCGCGCGGCTCGGGTGCTCGGCGTAGGAGGCCGGATCGATCGTCTCCAGGGCGGTGCGCTGGGTGGAGAGGAAGAGGCGCAGGAAGTCCGCGCCCTGCGCGAGCACGTGCCGCACCACCTGCTGCAGATGGGGATTTGCGAACTCGGGCAGGCCCTGGGCGTTCGTGCGCACCGCGGCGCGGGTGCCCGGGGCGGTGCGCCAGGTGCCGCCCTGGTCGATGGAGCCCAGGGCCAGGCCCGCTTGGTCGTACACGGCGAGCGCGCGGTCCTGGTTGTTCACCAGGAGCCAGCCACACACGGGGTTGGTGTCCGGGTGCTCCGTGGCGCGCTGGGCCTGGACGTCCTTGGCGGGGAGGAAGTCGAAGCGCAGCCGGGCGGGCTGGGTGAGCCGGGGAGACAGCAGCACGTGGTGCCGCGTGGCGGTGTCCGGTGGGGTCAGCGCGTCGGTGGTGAGGACGTGCGCGTCGTCCGGTGTCTCCAGATCCACCACCTCCTGCACCTGTCCGAAGGTGTCCACGAGCCACAGGCCGGTGAGGGAGAAGGCGCCGCTGCGCACCGGGTTGAAGATGTCGAGCGTCAGGGGGCGGTGCTGCGGGGTGCGGCCCATCGCGTCGCGCACCGTCTCCGTGTAGAAGAACTGCTCGGTGTCGCGCGAGGCAGAGGGATCGCTGATCTTGAGCTGCAGCGTGGGCTCGCGCAGCATCAGCACGTGGTTGAAGTGGCCGAGCGATTGGGCGAGGCACGGCAGGGCGCGCATCTCCCCGAAGGACCAGAGCGCGGTGAAGATGGGATCCTCGGTGCCCGGCGCGGAGCCCTGGCGGCCCTGGTACCAGCTCAGGATGGCGTCGAAGTGCTCGGCGAGGTAGCCGTCGTGCCGGGCGTCGTCCGGGATGCCCTGGTCGGTGTAGTAGTCCTCCAGCACCTCCTGGGTGAGGTAGCGCTGCAGGCGGCCGCGCACCTCCAGGCCGACGCCGGGCGTGAGCAGGCTGACACCGCTGTAGATGTTGCCCTCCGCGGCGAACTCCGCCTCGTGTCCGGGCAGGAGCGTCTGGTCCACCGCCTGGGTGTCCAGTTGGTAGTGACGTTGCAGCAGCTCCGGGTCGTAGTCGCCGTTGTCCTCGCGGCCCGCGGGTGACACGCGGAAGTACCAGTTCATCAGGAAGGGGCTCCAGGGCGACTGGCTCCAGATGTCGCCCTCGGTCTCCAGGCCCGCCAGGTGGCTCTGGAGTGCCGAGACGGTGGCCTCGGGCAACGTCTGCAGATCCAGCGACAGGTCCACCTGCTGGCACAGGAGCTGGCGCGGAGCGGACGTGGCCGACTCCAGGTCTCCCCACAGGTCGCTTCGGGCCGCGGCGCCCGAGAGCAGCAGCACGGGCTCGGCCGGCTCCCAGAAGGGGGCTGCGGGCAGGGCGCGCAGCTCGTAGGGGGCGTCGGCGCCCTCGGGCGTGGCGTTGTAGGCCGCCACCGAGGACTGCAAGACACGAAGCGCCTCGGCCAGACGGACCGCGATGCTCGAGGCCTCGGGGGGGAACTCCAGCACCAGGCCCTCGGCGCTCCCGCGCACGGGGTAGACGGCGCCCTGGTCTCGGATCTCCCAGGACTCGCCCGCCTGAATCACGGCGACGGTGTGCTGGGCGGATAGCTCCCGGCCCAGGCAGTTGGGGAACTCGATCGCCCACGTCCAGTTGGAGTCGGCGTACGGGTCCGAGAGATCGAAGGGAACCCCCGCGTCGAGCACGTCCACGTAGGTGGAGAAGTAGTCACTCAGCCGGGTGACGACCGTGAACGACACGGGCTCTAGCTCGAGCGCGTCCTCTCGCAGGCTCAGCACGCCTCGGCTCGTGAGCCGCTGACGCACGGGGACGACGTACTTCTCGAAGAAGGACGCATTCACGTTCCCCCGCCGCTCCATGGTGGCGTACCAGGCCGTGTACATGCGCTGGCGCAGGGCCTCCAGCTCCTCCCCGGCCCGCTGATACTCCTCCTGGAGCGTGTTGAGCGTCTCGAGCAGGGCCATCCACTCGGGTGGCGGGCCCGCGGAGCGGACGGTGCGCGAGGCCCGACGCCGCAGCGCGGAGAAGGCATCCTGGGACTCGTCCGAGTGTGGCTTGAGCGCCCAGCGGATGCCCGCGGAGTGTGAGGCGAAGCCCCTCTCGTGACGCGACTCGAGCAGGCGCGCGTCCAGATCCAGGGTGAATCCCTCCAGCCGCTCGATGAGCTGAAGTGCCTCGAGCTGCTCCTCCACCCGGCGGCGCTCGGCCCGGGCCTCCTCGTTCGTCTCCGGGGCGCGGCGGTGCGCCAGCAGCGCGGCCAGGGCCTCCGACTCCGTCTGGCCCACCGCGAGCAGCGGCTTGTCCAGCGTCTTCAACCGATCCGCCGCCAGGGCGCCCGGCGCGAAGGTGAGCCGTGCGTGGAAGAGGGTCGCCGCGGGCAACGCCTCGCCCGGCTCGAGCGTCCACTGGAACTCCTCGTCCAGCCGGAGCCGGAACGCTTCCGGATCCGTCTCCGCCTCCAGCAGGGGCAGCAGGCAGTCGCGCGTGGCGTCGCCGTACCAGCCGAGCACGTCGTAGCGCAGCCCCGCCGGAGGCGAGGCGGTGGTGAAGTCCGGGTCGTGGAAGCCGAAGACGGTGCGGCAGTTCGGATAGAAGGACGCGAACGTGGCGCGCACGGGATCCAAGGCGTTGAGCAGGGGCTCGGGGCCCACGGCGGTGAGGTCCGCCAGGTACTCGTGGCCCCCCTCGGCCTGGGATGCGCGCCAGTCCGCCAGCGACAGGGCACGTCCGAGGAAGCGGTAGCGCAGGCCCGGCCCCGGGGCGGGATCCGGCACGGCCATGACGTTGACGGGGGCCTCGCCCTCGCTCTCGAGCTCGTCGCCCCATCCCTCGGGGTAGAGATAGTCGCTCTCCACCACCCACTGCTTCTCGGGCTGGCCGCCCCCGGAGCGCAGGATGAGCCAGCGGTTGGGCACCTGGGGAAAGCGGATGCCCGAGGCCTCGTCCTCACCCCGGGTCAGGACGGCCGGCAGCATCCAGTGCAGATGGATGCCCGCGGGCAGGGGCAGATCCCTCGTGAATGGCGGCGTCAGGATGGCGCCGCTCAGGTTGGGATGATCGTCGACGTCGCCTTGCTCGTGCAGCGACGGCAGCTTGCGGTAGTCCGCCAGCGCCCGGACCACGGTTTTTTCCCCATCCAGGCACAGCGCTTGCAGCCGGAGGGGTACCTGGAGGAAGCCTCGCCTCGAAGTGGATGACATTGCATCCGAGTGTAGAGAGGCTTCACTTTGGGGCAATAAGCGTTTTGCTGACTTGCGGTGCCGCCATTCAGAGGCTATTGAGGCCGATCGCTCGCGTGCATCCGGGAGTCTCGTCTCGCCCGGACCCTCTCACGGGGTGGCACCGAGCAGGAGAACGGTCGCTCCTCTGCGGATGTCCTCTTCCGGGTCATGCTCGCTGCTCCAGCGGAGCAGACGCCTGGCCGCGGGAGAAGTGTTCATCTGGGAGGAGAGCACTTGGATGAGGGAGCTGCGCACGGCCATCGAGTTGTCATTTTGGAGCACGTGCTGGAAGGCGGGGAGGAGGGGCTCGAACGGGCGAAAGCCAGCGGCGAAGACAGCGGCGTGACGCACGTCTGGAGATTCGTCTGTCATCAATCTCTCGGACAAGAGGGTGTCCGCCTGGGGAGCTGGCATGAAGCGCAGCGCCTCCGTGGTGATGGCGCGGACTTCGGCATCCCGGGAGGAGAGATGGCGTTGGAGGGTGGGCAGGACGCTGGGGGCGCGGGTGTTTCCCAGGGCCATCAGCGCGATGGTCTTCTCCGCGGGGGTGGTGGCCTCCGCCAGGGTGGTGCTCAGCTCCTGGATGAGTGATTGGGCCAGATGCTCATCTCCCTCGCGCAGGTTCATGGCCGAGGTGCCCAACCCCAGCAGGGCCGTCTCGCGCAGCGTCACGTCCGTTCCCCGGGTCAGCTCCCGCAGGGTCGCGAGCCCCTCCTGGGTCGGCGCGGAGACCACGCCCAGTGCTCCCGTTGCATCCAGGCGCACCTCATGCTCCAGGGCGCTGTCTCCGACAATCTGACAGAGGGCCTGGATGGCCTCCGGGGTACTGGCGGCGGAGAGCGCGCCGATGAAGGGGCTGGAGAGGGCGGGGGGCACGCGGGTGCGCAGGAGCGCGGGGATCTGCCTGGCGGCGGCGGGCTCGAGGATGAAGAGCGCATGCATCCCCTCCAGCGCCTGGGCGCGAGCCTGGTCCCGATCCCTCTTCTCGGTGGGAAGCGAGTGCAGGGCCTTGATGAAGTCTTCCAGGGAGCGCCCGGCCAGGAGCTGTCGCTCGTGGACCAGGGGATCCATGTCCTCGAGGGGCTGGGGGTTGGCGATGGGCAGCGTGAGCAGCGAGGGCTGGCGCTCGTGGAATGCGGTCGTGAGAGCGCCATCCGTGCCCCGCTCCATCAGGCTCAGCTCCACCTGACTTTCGGAGCTGGGAATGAGCATGTCCGGGCCCGAGTCCACCTCCAGGGTCTCCGTGCCTCGGAGCGACCGGGGCCAGAGATCCTCCCGAGCCAGGGTCACCTGGGTACGAGAGTGGACCTGCACACGAAAGCTGGCATCCACGGGTTGCAATCCCTGGTCGGTGATCAAGTGTGTGTAATGCAGCTTGCTCTTCTCGAGTTGCAGGGCGGGCTGGAGCTGGTAGCGCGCCAGGTAGTGGCCAGAGGCGTCCTCCTCGGAGGCCTCCCACGAGGCGTGCGGGGAGGGGGGCAACACCACCTGCGTGGCGGCGACCAGTGAGCGCAACAAGCCCTGGGTGAGCAGATCCACCTGTCGCTCGAAGTGGATGAGCCGCGCGGCGCCTGCTCGGTCAAAGGTGACGAAGAAGGGGGTGGCGAGTGCCTCGAGGAGGTTCCGGTGCACCTCCGGGGCGAGTGTCTGCTGGCCTGCCGCTTCCAGGGAGAAGCGGGTCGGGGAGAGGGAGACCTGGACCTCCGCGCGCTCCTGGCTGGCGGAGCAGACGCCCACACGCCAGTCTCCCTCGAACTGGAAGAGCAGGGGCGGGGGCGGCTGGGAATCAGGCCTGGCGGAGCGGAAGCGCACCAGGTAGCTGCCACGGAGCGCGTAGCGATACCAGGAGCCCGCACGCCAGTCTCGCTGCTCCCTGGCCGGAGTCTCGCTGGGGCCCGCTCCTGGCGGCGAGGGCGAGACTTCACCCCTGGGAGGCGGCGCGCTCCTGCCAGGGAGCCACACCGCCGCTGCGAGGGCCACGACGAGGCCCGCCGCGCACGAGCCGAGGAGCAGACGGGGCCGAGGGAGGCGGGACATGAGACGGGGGCGGCTCATAGCCCAGGGTTGTAATTGGCAACGGACACGGGGCCAGAGAAGGTGCCTTGCATGGGCTGAGTGCCTCTCTGGTTGAAGAGCGTCTGGTCTCGGAAGACGATCCCGGTCCATCTTGCGATGGTGAGATCCCAGCGTCGGTTGAAGAAGATGAAGCGGACGCGAGTCCACACGGAGATATTGCCAGAGAGCGTCGTGAGGGTCTGGCTGACGTTGAGTCCCCAAGTGAGCTGCTGGTTGGCGAACGCGATTTGGGTTTCAACGGGAAAGGACACGTCGATGAGATCCAGTGTCCCCGTGACCCCTACCCCCAGGACGATGACGGATACCGCGCCAGTGGCCGCGACGGACAGTGATGCTGCTGGCGTCGCGTTCAGGGTGAAGCCTCCGAAGAAGGGGGTGACCGTCGCTTCCATCTGCACGTTGCCACTGACCTGGGCCTGCACGGTGACGGGAACGGGACCGACCATGAAGATCTTCCGCCTGGAGAAGAAGTTCCTGTTCCTGTCGACGAAAGAGAAGGTTCTCTCGACGGAGTGGTCCCGTCTGTAGATCGCGTTCCCCATGGCGTAGACCCTGACAGTGGTGCTGGTTCCAGCCGAATTGCTGGTCGTCGACGCAAAGCTGTGGGTGACGTTGGGGATGGTCTGGTTGAAGACCCTGGCGTCCACACGATTATCCACTCTCCCCTCGAGGGTCGGAGGGAGGCCACCATTCGGTGTGGCTTGGACAGACGCGCTGATATTGTATATCGAGCCGAAGATGTTGTTTCCAAATTCGCGCCTTGTATTGAACGTCCTGAGGAAGGGCTGGGAGGCGCTGGACATCTGGAGGCCGCTGTCGCCTCCCTCGCCCAAGGACAACGCAGAGCCATCCAGGAACCCGTCAAAGGGTATCGTCGAGGACGGCTGGGTGGCCTCGGGGATGTCGCCCTGATCGACAATCAGTTGACTATAAAAGAGCGGCCCCCCATGCTGGTCATGACCGGCGGGATTGTCGAAGTCCAGATCCGTCCGGGCCTTCTCTCCCCTGGCCTTCTCGAACTTCAACTCGTCCGCGAGGATGACCGTCTTCTCCCTTTCGGTGTAGTTGTAGCCCGTGCTGAACGGGGCGATCTTGGACTCCCAGGGGATGGAGTCATTCAGCATGAAGCCGCTCGGGTAATCCCCCCCAGGAGGAGGAGGATAGAACGGGCGCGCCTGGTAGGTGGGGCCGTCCTCCCCCATGTCCAGCATGGCGGCATCGGAGGGAGAGTCG
>QKJM01001004.1 GCA_003249315.1 Archangium sp. | reverse complement strand
AGTTCCTTCTTCTCATCCGCCGCAGCGGCACCGAACAGATCGTCCAGCGACATCTTCTTGGCCGTGGAGCCGCCCTCCAGCTGCAGCAAGCGCTCTTCCTGCTGCATCTCTCCGGGCCGCACCCTACCCCGCGGGTGGGCCGCTGCAACGCCTGGATGTGGCTCCCATTCCCGCGAACAGATGAGCGGGGGCTCGGTGGACTGCAATCCCTCACCCCAGCCCTCTCCCAGAGGGAGAGGGGGCATACACGGAGTCAAACCTGGGAGAGTGGGCTACTTCGCTCCCAGCATCCCCTCCTTGAGGTCCTCGTCCACCGGGCTCTTGCCCAGCCACACCGAGAAGAGCGCGTCCGCGAAGTCCTTCCCCTCCACCGAAATCTTCTGCCCCGCCTTGCTCTCCACCGTCGTGCCCTTCCCCGGTACGTACGTCAGCACCAGCTCGTCCCCCTTCTTCAGGTCCGGAATCGCCGCCTTGAAGGTGTCCAGTCGATGCTGCAGCCCCGCCAGCTTCTCCTTCGCGTTCTTCTTGAAGCCGTCGACGATCGCGTCACTCACCGACTTCTTGTCCAGGTCCCTCAGCATCGCCATCCGCACCCGCTTCACCTGGTCCGAGTCGATGAACTGCTTCGCCTGCTTCGAAGGACTCTCCGCGTACAGCCCGACCGCGTACACGTCGAAGATGAACTTCCGCCGCAGCCCCGCCCCATTCAGCTTCAGCTCCTTCCCCTCCACCTGCACGCTCTCGGAGAACTTCACCCCCGCCACCTCCTTCGCGGAAGCGGGCAGCGCGAGCACGACGGCCAGGACGACGGCACTCAGCATGGCATTCTTCATGATCCCTCCAGGGTAGGGCCCCAGGTCTAATCAATCCGATGCCCCGCCGTCATTGGCGCCCCGCGTCATCGCGCCCCCGGAGCCCGCTCGAGCCCCGGGGACACATCCACCACGCCCTATCCGTTGCGGCGGACGAACTCCTCCATGAAGGAGACCAGCGCCTTCACGTCCTCCACCGACACCGCGTTGTAGATGGACACCCGGATGCCCCCCACGCTCCGGTGGCCCTTCAGGCCCGCCATCCCCGCCTGCTTCGCCTCCGCCACGAAGCGCTCCTCCAGCTCCGGCGTGGGCAGGCGGAAGACCACGTTCATATAGGAACGCGACTCCACCTCCACCGGCGCCCGGTAGAAGCCCGCGTGCCGATCGATGCACCCGTAGAGCAGCTCGCCCTTCTCCCGGTTCCGCTTCTCCAACTGCTCCAGGCCCCCCAGCTCCTTCACCCACGCCAGCACGTTGCGACACAGGTAGATGGCGAACGTGGGCGGCGTGTTGTAGAGCGAGTTGTTTTCCCCGTGCGTCGAGTAGCGGAACACCTTGGGGATGTCCTTGCGGCCGCGGGCGATGAAGTCCCTGCGCGCCACGGCGATCAGCACCCCCGAGGGCCCCAGGTTCTTCTGCGCCCCCGCGTAGATGAAGGCGAAGCGGCTCACGTCCATCGGCTTCCACAGGAAGTCCGAGCTCATGTCCGCCACCAGCGGCACCTCGCCCACCTCCGGCAGGACGTGCCACTGCGTGCCGAAGATGGTGTTGTTCGTCGACATGTGGACATACGCCGCGTTGAGATCCAGCCGCAGCTCGTCCTGGCGTGGGACGCGCACGTAGCGCTTGTCCGGCAACGCCGTGCTGGCCGCCACCCTCGCCTGCCCCACGAGCCGAGCCTCGGCGTAGGCCTTCTCGCTCCACACACCCGTCAGCAGGTAGTCCGCGCTCGTCCCCGGATGCAGAAAGTTCATCGGCACCTGGGCGAACTGCTGCGAAGCTCCCCCCGTGAGGAAGAGCACCTGATGGGTCTCCGGTATCCCCAGCAGCTCCGTCAGCAACGAGATGGTCTCATTGTGAACGGCTTCGTACTCCCTGCCCCGGTGGCTGTGCTCCATCACCGACATCCCGGTGCCCTGGAAGTCCAGCAGCTCGTCCCGGGCCCGCTCCAGGGCGGGCAGGGGCAGGCCGGCGGGGCCTGCGTTGAAATTGATGACGCGCATGGTGTTTCCCTCGAAGAGGTGAACAACGACGCGGCCATTCTGCCCCACGCCCCTCGGGGAGCCAGCGGGAAGCGCAGCGCCCGCCCTTCTCCCCGCCTGTGGCCAGTCCACCACCCGGAGGGTCCATGAGACGGGTGGGAGCCTCTCGGGAACTGACGGAGTGGGTGCTGCGGGCAGCCCGAGGGGAGGAGCCTGCCTTCAGCGAGCTGTACCGGCGCAGCCGGCCCCTGGTGGCCCGGCTGCTGGCGGGCTTCGCCCCGCTGGATGCTGACGAGGTGGAAGACGTGATTCAGGAGACCTACGTCCGCGCATTCAAGGCGCTGCCCCGGCTCAAGGAGCCGGCGGCCTTCGAGGCGTGGCTCCTGTCCATCGCCCGCAACCGGGCCCGCACCCGCCTGGAGCGCAAGAGCCAGGCCCGCCGGCTGGACGAGGAGATCTCCGATCCGCAGCCGGAGAGCACCCCCCTCCTGCCCGAGGCCCTTCAGCTCGAGCGGGACATGGCCGTGGTGCGTCAGCTCATCGACGAGCTGCCCGAGGGCGAGGAGAAGAAGACCGTCCACCTCTTCTATGTGGAGGGACAGCTCTCCGCCCGGGAGATCGCCGAGAAGCTCGGAGTGGGCAAGAGCGCTGTCACCATGCGTCTGGAGCGCTTCCGGGCCCGGATCAAACAGGAGTTGCTCCGGCGCGTGCTCGCCGGAAGGTGGGAGTAAGTAGGATGAGACACCTGGATGCCGAGGCCCTGCGCGCCCTGTCCGCCGGAGAGCGGGAGGAGGTGGCCTACTTCCGCGAGCACCTCGCCCGGCCGTGCGAGGAGTGCATGGACTTCCTCGCCCGGACGCCCGGCCCCGGCCTGCTGGACGGGCAGGTGGATGAGCTGCTGCTGCACCTGGCGCCCCCGAGAGAGGAGCCTCGGCTGGACGAGGTGGGCCTTGCCCGCATCCGCCGCGCCCTTCGTGGCCGGGCGGCCTCCCCGTGGCGCAAGGTGGCGGCGACCGTGGCGCTGGCCGCGGGCCTGGCCGGGCTCGTCCTCCTCACGCAGTCCCAGCTCCGCTCGCCCCGACAGGAGGTAGCCTGGGATGGGGTGAAGGGTGATGGGCTGAAGGGCGTGGGCCGCCTGTCCCTGGAGCTGTCCGTGGTGGCGCATGGCCCCGGAGAGGCGCTGCGGCGGTTGGATCCAGGCGCCGCGGCCTCCGAGGCGGACGTGCTGGTGCTGCGCTACCACGCCACCGAGGCCGGCGAAGCCCTCCTCTTCCAGCAGCGAGGCAACGCGTCCCCCGAGCTGCTCGGCCGCTTCCCGCTCCAGGCGGGCACCCACGAGCTGGAGGGCCCCCAGGGGCTGGTGGGCGTCAGCCTGGAGGGCGAGTCCGGGCCGCTGACCCTGTGGCTGGTGGGCTTCCCCTCGGGCCAGGTGCCCACTCCCGACGAGGTGCGGGAAGCACTCACCCGCGGCCACCTCGAAGAACGCGAGCAACTGTCGATCGAACGGTTCGATCTTCGCGTTCACAACAGGCAGAATCCTCGCCCACGGTGAGGCCTCTCGTCGTCACACTCCTGGCAGTGCTCGCGGCCTGCGCGAGCCCCGCGCCGCTCGAGAAGGGCGGCAAGGGGGGACTCGTCTCCGTGAGGGTGGACGAGCAGGCGCTCGCCGAGGCCTACGCACCCCGGCGTCTGGCGCTGCTGGTGGGCATCTCCCGGTTCAAGGATCCGCAGTGGCGCAACCTCCGCTACGCGGCCAAGGACGCGGAGGATCTGGCGACGGCGTTGAGGGATCCGACGCGCGGTCACTTCGACCGGGTGCGCGTCCTCACCCGTCCCGAGGAGACGACCCGGAGCTCCATCCTCGCGGCGCTGCGCCAGCTCGAGCAGGAGGCCACGCGACCGGATGACGTGGTGGTGGTGTACTTCTCGGCGCACGGAACGCTGGCGCGAAACGAGCAGGGCGAGCTCAAGCGCTACCTCGTCACCACGGATGCCTCCTACCGGAACATCGCCGGGACGGCGCTGTCCATGGATGCGCTCAAGGCCGGGTTCGACGGGCTGCCCTCGCGCCGCCGGCTGATGGTGCTGGCCACCTGCCACAGCGGCAGCGGCAAGTCGCTGCTTCCCCGCGAGCTGGCGGCGGAGCTGGAGGGGATCAAATCCGGCTTCTACGCACGCCCCATCGAGGAGTCGAGCCGCGCCTCCATGGTGTTCGCCGCCTGCGACTGGGGCGAGACGGCCCGCGAGGACGAGAGCCTCCGCAACGACATCTACACCCACTTCCTCATCGACGGCCTCACCGGCGCCGCGGACCGCAACGTGGACGGCGCCGTCACCGCCACCGAGGCCCATGACTACGCGCGTCGCCACACCTATGCCTTCACCGAGGGGAGACAACGGCCCTCGGCGGAGATCGTGGAGGTGGGGGCGGATCCCGTGGTGCTCTCCGGACGAATCGACCGCATGGGCCGCCCGGAGCTCTACTCGTACAACCCCCGGCTGGACGGCTTCACCCTGAAGGTGGACGGAGAGGAGCGCACGGAGCTGCCCGGTGGCGCGGCCGTTCCCCCCGGGCGTCGCACCGTGGAGCTCACCAAGGGAGACGCCGTGTTGATGCGTCAGGTGGTGGACATCACCACGGGCGAGCGGCTCCCCCTGGAGCGACTGCTGTCCGGGGCCTTCCCGCGCCGCTCGCTGGCGGTGCTGGGAGGCATGTTCTCCTTCGTGGATGCGCGCAGCCGCAACGAGCTGCTTCCCCCCTCGCCGGAGCTGGCGGTGGTGCTGAGGCTGGAGGATCAGCCGATGGAGAACCTCGGCCTGGTGGTGGACGCGAGCGGCAGCCAGGGCCGACGCCTCCTGTCGCTGGTGCCCGGCGCTCCGGTGCCCTTCCACTACACGACACTCTCCCTGGGGGCCTCGGTGCCCTACATGTGGCGTCGAGGACAACTGACGCTCTACGCGGGGCCGCGTGTGGCCGCTCTCTATCTGCGGCGGTCCTTCGAGACAGAGGCATTTACCGGAGCTCAGGAATATTTCACCGTCAGCCCCGGGGTGGTGGGGGGTGTCGTATGGCGCATGGGAGAGCGACTGGAGCTGATGTCGCAGATGCAGTTGACGCTGACCTACGTGGTGGTGGACGGGCAGGGGCAGGCCGTGGGCTTTTCCGGCGGTTGGGCCGGTGTGGGGTACCGATTCTGATTCGCCAGATCATCTCCAGCATGCTGATGGTGCTCGCGGTGAGCGGGTGTGGGGGATTGGACAACGCGCCCTTCCGAATGGGCACCGTGCAGGGCCGGCTCACCGAGTCCACTCCCTCGGTGGCGCTCGTATCCCTGATGGGAAACCCCGGCGTGAGAAGCACCGTGGCCGAGGATGGAAGCTTCGTCCTGGAGCGAGTGCCCGCCGGTCCCGTCGAGCTGTTCATCGTCGCCTCCCCGAAGCAGGCGGTGCGCCTGCCGGCGGTGGTGCCCGGGGGAGGCTCGACGAACCTGGAGGACGTGGTGCCGCGCGCCGCCGGCTTCCTCGAGTTGGAGGTGCGGGCGCCCGCGCGCCAACCCGTGGGCAACGGGCAGGTGTCGGTGAAGGGCACGCCCTTCCAACGGCTGCTGCTCGAGCAGGACGGGAGCCTGAACCTCGGCCCGCTGCCGGAGGGCTGCTATTCCCTGGAGGTCTCCGTCCCTGGCTTCCCCGACGAGGAGACCGAGACCTGCGTGGGCGAGAGCGAGCACAAGGAAGTAAAGGTACAGCTCCGCTCGCCGGGCGTGGGCTTGCTCTCCCGAGGTTGTGCCGCCACTGGCTGCGCGAGAGGCAACCAGTGCGCCCCGGATGGCCGGTGCGTGGAGTGCCTCTCGGACGCGCAGTGCGCCCCGGGCCTCTCCTGCCGGAATGATCGCTGCGAGGGACCCGGCCCCCTCTGCGCCCCCTGCGACGGAGACTGGAAGTGCAAGGCCGGTGCGCGCTGCGAGGAGCTCCCCGAGGGCGGCGTGGCCTGCGTGGAGACGTGCGACAGCAAGGGCGGGTGTACCCAGGGCTTCACCTGCCAGGGGGGCCGGTGCCTGCCCGAGCCGGCCCAGCTCGCCGGCTGCTTCGCCTACCGGCAGGTGGGGCTGAGCTGCGACGGGGACGAGCGCTGCCGCGAGCGGGGAATCGTCCTGGGCCTCTGCCTCGAGAGCACCTGCACCTTCCGCTGCACCTCGGACGCGGAGTGCCCCGAGGGATTCGCCTGTACCAACTCGGCCGCCGGCGCCGTCTGCCGGTCCCGGTGGTGAAGAACGGGAGAGAGATGCCGTGCGACGCCCGCCGATGAACACGCGCCTGCTGCTCGCGGCCCTGTGCGTGCTCGGACTCGGCGGCTGCGAGGAGCCGACCTCCCCTCCCGCCCACACCCCCCCCACCATCACCCTGGAGGGCACCCCCGCCGGACAGGTGGTCCGCGAGGGAGAGAGTCTCCAGCTCACCGCGAAGGTGGAGGACGCCGAGGACGGAACGGCGCTCGCGGAGCAGGTCGTATGGATGTCCTCGCGCGCCGGGCAGATCGCCCGTGGAGCCTCCGCCACCCTCACCCTCTCGGAACAAGGGCTCCAGACGCTCACGGCCACCGTCACCGACTCCGGCGGACTGGTGGCCAGCGCCTCTCTCTCCCTCCAGGTGCTCACCCCCGGTGCCCCTGACGTCACCCTGCTCGAGCCCTCCGCCGGTAGCGCATGGAACCTCGGCGAGGTGCTGACGCTGCGGTGCGAGGCCATCTCCGTCTCCGGCGAGCAGCTCCCTAGCACGTCCGTGCAGTGGACCTCCGCGCTCTCCGGCCCCCTGTCCATCGGCTCCCGGGCCCAGGCCTCGCTCGGCGTGGCCGGCGAGGACACCCTCACCTGCACCGCCACGGATCCCTCCACCGGAGCGAGGGCCTCCGCCAGCGTGCCGGTGACGGTGCGACCCACCCAGGCCCCGGCGGTGCAGATCCTCCGCCCCGACGAGGAGGAGTTCTTCATCAAGGAGGGCGCGCCGCCACCGTACTCGTCCACCGTCCTCCTCACCGCCACCGCGCACGACTTCAACATCTCCGAGGGAGATACGCTGGCCGACGCCGTCGAGTGGATTCTCGAGCCAGGAGGCACGCGGCTGGGGACGGGCGCGTCGGTGACGCACACCTTCGACACGCCCGGGCAATACACGGTGGCGGCCCACGTCACCGACAGCCGCGGCAATCGGGCGCAGGACGCGGTGCGCATCCATCTGGTCTCCAACCTCCCCCCTCAGTGCGACATCCTCCAGCCCCGCGAGGAGGGCGCCCGCCTGCTCCTGGGGGCTTCCTCCCTCCTGGAGAGCCGCTGCGTGGACCCCGAGACAGGGGCCGAGCTCCTCCCCACCTGGCGCACCTCCGCCGCCACCGAACCCCTGGGAGAAGCCCCGGAGCTGAACGCCATCCTCTCAGTCTCCGGCGCGCAGACGCTGTCCGTGTGCGCGAAGGATCCGGACGACCCGTCCCTGGAAGGCTGCACGCGGCGCTCCGTGCGCGTCATCTCCAACTCGGCGCCGCGCGGCTGCGCCCTCCTCGAGCCACTCGCTTCCTCCCAGGTGAATGCCGGAGTCGAGCTGCCCCTCCGAGGCACCGCCACGG
>QKJM01000653.1 GCA_003249315.1 Archangium sp. | reverse complement strand
CCAACATGTGGTTGGACGGCTCCAACGATTGGATCTACCGGCACCTCCACCACTGCTCGCGAAAGATGGTGTCCCTGGCGAAGGACTACCCGGATGCCCCCCCGCTCCAGCGCCGGGCCCTCAACCAGGCGGCCCGCGAGCTCCTGTTGGCACAGTCCTCGGACTGGGCTTTCATCATGAAGACGGGCACCATGGTGGACTATGCGGTGCGCCGGACGAAGGAGCATGTGCTGCGCTTCCTGCGCCTGTACGATCAGATCCGCAACGGAAGCATCGATGAGGGCTGGCTGGCGCACATCGAGGGCAAGAACAACCTCTTCCCCGAAATCGACTATCGGGTCTACCGTCCGGGCTGAGTGAACAACACCCTTCCCAAGCACAAGGCCATCAAGCTGTACGAGCGGGCCCGAAGCCTCCTGGCCCGCGAGGAGTTCAGTGAGGCCGAGAAGATCCTCCGCGACCTGGTCGCCCACAGCAAACTGGGGCGACCGGAGGTGCCCGTCGCGCTCGGAGACGTGCATCTGGGCCGCGGGGAGTATGACGCTGCGGTCTCCACCTACCGCGAGGGGCTGGCCCGCTTCCCGGGCAACAGGGACCTGACGGCCCGGGTGGGCGTGGTGCTCATCCACCAGGGGCGCTTCGCCGAGGCGGTGGCGCTGCTGGGGCAGCTCGAGCTCAAGGGGCTGTCGCCGGAGCTGCTCGTCCAGTACGGCTACGCGCTGGCCATGCTGGAGCGCTACTCGGCCGCCGAGCGCATCTTCGCGAGGGCGGTGGCGGGCGGCGCCGGGGCCGAGGCCAAGGTGTTGCTGGCTCGCACCCGGGCCCGGCAGGGACGCTACGAGGAGGCGGCCCACATGTGCCGCGGCCTGCTCGACGGTGACGTGCCCGCGGAGGTGCGGGCCCAGGCCCGAGGGCTGCTGGCGGACTGCCTGTTGCTGGAGGGCCAGGCCGCGCCCGCGCTCGTGCTGTGGAAGGAGCTGCGCGCGGACGGAGCCCTGGAGCCGGAGCAGCTCGGGCACATGGCCTACTCCGCGCAGGTCGCCGGAGAGCCCGGGCTGTGCGACGAGCTCATCGCCGAGCGGTTGGACTCCGGGCCCACGCGGGAGGATCGGCTCCTCTTCGCGCAGATCTCCAACCTCCGCAACCGGCCGGAGGACGCGCTGGCGCACCTGGAGGAGGCACAGCGGGCCTCCGGTGAGAGCTACAAGGGCTTCTCCTTCGAGGTGGAGGCCACCCGGGGTCGCGCGCTGCGGTTGCTGGGGCGGCGCGAGGAGGCACGCGAGGTGCTGGCCCGGGCCTCGGCCCACCCGGAGTCGCAGGGCAAGCTGGGGCCGCAGCTCCAGGTGGACCTGGGGCATCTGGCGGCGGAGGAGGGTGACTTCGAGGCCGCGGAGCGGGCCTTCGAGGCGGCGCTCGCCATGGATCCGGACGAGCCCGAGGCGCGGCGCGGCCTGGAGCTGACGCGGCGGCGCGAGGCCTGGCGTACCCAGGTCCAGGCCTCCTCGGAGGCCCAGGTAGAGGCGGCGCGGGCTGAGTCCGAGGCGCTGCGCCGCCGCTTCCAGGCTCGTGAGAGCGAGCTGGAGGCCCTGCGCCGCGAGCTGGAGTCGCTCCGGGCAGCCCAGGCCCAGGCAGAGGAGAAGGCCCGGCGCATCCAGGATGAGGCCCGGGCGGCCCAGGAGACCCTCCGCGCCGAGCAGGCCCAGCGCACCCGCGAGGAGCTGGAGCAACGCGAGGCGGAGATCGACGCCAAGGCGCGCGAGAACGTGGAGCGCGGGCTCGGCCCGGCCCTCTCCGCCTGTCCCCAGCCGCTTCTGCACGCCGTGCTGGTGGCCGAGCGCACCTACCAGAAGGCCCTCTACACCGAGCTGCCCGCCGCCGCGGTCGCGGTGCTGTATGCCGGCGCCCTCGAGCGCGCGCTGCACACCCTCTTCGTGGAGCGCTTCCGCGAGTGGCTGGACGCGAAGGACCTGCGCCAGGGCTTCCTCCAGGCGGCCACCCGCGAGCGGCGCGGCCGGCGCGTGGAGTACTTCGACAACTTCGCCGCCGCTTTCGATCCCGAGCGCTCCTCTCGTGCCCCCTCTCTCGGGGAGGTGGCCCGGGTACTCCAGAGGAGGAGCGAGCCCTACCTGTACCTCTTCCAGGCCTTCCTCCAGGAGCGCTACCCCCTGCCTGAGCGCCTGTTCGACGTGGTGGCGGACTTCGTCATCCAGGCGAAGGAGCGGCTGCGGGATCCGGTGGCCCACGGTCGAGGGGTGGAGCTGGGCTACGAGGAGCTGAAGGTGCTGCGCGAGAGGATGTTGTTCGCGCTCGAGCCGGGGCAGCCCGGGGCGCTCGCCCTGCTCCTGGGCGCCTAGTCCGATTTTTCCGGCCTGCCCTGGGAAGAGGCAGGCGCCAGCGCTGTTTCCCCGCCGGACCGGGGGGCGTGTCCGTCTTGCCGGCCGCTTCATCCGTCTTATTGGGAACAGACCATGATCGAGCGACTGATCTCTCCGCGACGCGCCGTCACCGGCGCTCTTCTCCTCGCGCTGCCTCTGGCGGCGGTAGCCCAGAACCAGAAGCCTTCCGGTCAGCTCCAGCCGGCCACCCGGGAGGCCCAGGCCCTGCCCTCACTGGCCCCTCTCGTCGAGTCGGTGAAGGGTGCCGTCGTCAACGTGGAGGTACAGGCCAAGGTGGCCGGGGCCCAGGGCTTCGGACAGGGCATGGGGCCGTTCGGGCAATTCTTCGGCAATCCCGGGCGCGAGTCCATTCGTCAGGGCGCGGGCTCGGGCTTCATCATCGATCCCTCCGGGCTGGTGCTGACCAACAACCACGTGGTGGAGGGGGCGGTGGCCATCCGTGTGCGCCTGGATGACGGGCGTGCGTTCGACGCGGAGATCGTCGGGAGGGATCCGCTCACCGACGTGGCGCTGATCAAGCTCCAGGGGAAGGTGGACAAGCTGCCGACGGTGCGGCTGGGCGACTCGGACGCGCTGCGCGTGGGCGACTGGGTGGTGGCCATTGGCAACCCGTTCGGGCTGGCCTCCAGCGTGAGCAGCGGCATCCTCTCGGCGCGCGCGCGCGACATCAATGCCGGCCCCTACGATGACTTCCTGCAGACGGACGCGGCCATCAACCCGGGCAACTCGGGCGGCCCGCTCTTCAACCTGCGCGGCGAGGTGGTGGGCATCAACACGATGATCGTCGGTGGCAGCACGGGCATCGGCTTCGCGGTGCCGAGCAACCTGGTGAAGAAGCTGCTGCCGCAGCTCGAGAAGGACGGGGCCGTCACCCGCGCGTGGCTGGGCATCGGCATCCAGGATCTGACGGGAGACCTGGCCAAGGCGCTGGAGCTGCCGGTGACCGGGGGTGCCATCGTCTCGGGGGTGAACGAGGGTTCTCCGGCGGATCGGGCGGGCCTGAAGGTGGATGATGTGATCGTCTCGGTGGACGGGGAGCAGGTGGACTCGGGAGGCCACCTCACGCGCACGGTGGCGCTGAAGAAGCCGGGCAGCACCGCCACGCTGGCCGTCTTCCGCGAGGGCAAGCGCAAGGAGCTGAAGGTGGAGCTGGGGACGCGGCCGGACCTGGAAGGCGTGGGCGTGAAGGGGCGGGGCGGGGAGGAGGTGGACTCCAAGGCGCGCGTGGGTCTGTCGCTGGGCAACGTGGATCCCCGGATGGCGCAGCGCGCGGGGCTGAAGTCCGCGCAGGGGGCGATGGTGGCGGAGGTGGTGCCGGGCTCGCCGGCGGATCGGGCGGAGCTGGCGCCGGGGATGGTGGTGGTGGAGGCCAACCGCAAGCCGGTGCGCAGCGCGGAGGAGCTGGTGCGACTCATCCGCAAGAGCCCCAAGGGCAGCACGCTGTTGCTGCGCGTGGAGGTGCCGCACGGCGGGCGGGTGCTCAGGGCCCTGCGCGTTCCCTGAGCCTGGCCTCTCCTCCCTCGCTCAGGCCTTGGCGACGCTGGGCGGGGGAGGGGCTTCCGAGGAGCGGCCCAGGCCGCGCTCGCGGCCAGGGTGGAGCTCCATGCCGGGCTCGTAGGCGGTGACGCGATTGCGACCGCCCCTCTTGCTGGCGTAGAGGGCCGCGTCGGCGCAGTCCACCAGGGTGTCCTGGGTGGTGGCGTCGCAGGGGATGGTGGCCACGCCGATGGAGACGGTGATGCAGCCGCCCGGCTGGGTGGGGGCCTTGAGCTGGGGCGACTCCACCACCGCGCGCCGCAGCTTCTCGGTCACCTCGCAGGCGTCCGCCTTGCTCACCTGGGGCAGCACCAGGAGGAACTCCTCGCCGCCGTAGCGCGCGAGCGTGTCCACCTTGCGCACGCGGGTGCGAAGCACGTCGCACACCTTGCGCAGGGCCTCGTCCCCGGCCCGGTGCCCGGCCGAGTCGTTGAGCTTCTTGAAGTGGTCGATGTCCACCATGAGGATGGACAGCGGCGTGCCGAAGCGCTGGGCGCGCGCTACCTCCAGCTCCAGCCTCGCGAAGAGGTGACGGCGGTTGGGCACCCCGGTGAGGGGGTCCGTCATGGTGAGCTTCACCGCCTCGGTGTGGAGCATGGCGTTCTTCACCGCCGTGGCGGCCTGATCGGCCACCGCGGTGAGCAGCTCCAACTCCTCGGCGGCGAAGCTGGCCACCTCGGGGCGCCGGAAGTTGAGCACTCCCAGCACCGTGTCCAGGTGAACCATGGGCACGGCCAGGAGCGAGCCCGAGTCGTGCCCCTCCGGCAGCCCGCGTCGGGCGAAGATGCAGGAGGGCTGCGTCACGTCCGGCAGGTACACCGCCCGCTGCGTCTCCGCGGCCCGCCCGCACGCGCCCTCGCCGATGCGGAAGGTCATCCCCTCCAGCGGCTCCTCCGGTGGCCAGTTGCTCTTCACCTCCAGCATCCCGTCCGCGTTGACGAGCATGATGGAGAAGTCCGGGATGTGGAGCCGCTCCGGCACGAGCTGGGTGATGCGCGAGAGCAGCTCGGGCAGCTCGATGGTGGAGTTGAGCGAGCGCGCCACGTCGAAGAGCAGGGCCAGCTCGGCGATCCGCTCCTCCAACTCCTCCTTCAGGGACAGCTTCCACTTCGTCACCTGGAGATCGCGGTGGGTGTCGATCTCCTCGACCTTCATGGCGGTGAGCCGGGCCAGCATGGCGTTGAAGGCCGAGGCGAGCCGGGCCATCTCGTCCGTGCCCTGCTCCTCCGCGCGCACCAGCAGATCCCCCTCCTCGGCGCGGCGCATGGCGGCCGTGAGACGGCGCAGGGGGCGGGTGAGGAAGAAGTGCAGCGAGAGCGCGGTGAGCAGCACCAGCAGGGCGCCCAGCACCAGCACCGTGCCCAGCGCGCTGCCGAGCACGTCGGTGAGTTCCCGGTGTACCTCTGGCTCCACCATGCGCAGGTGTAGGATGCCCGCGACCTCGCCCTGGTGGCAGCTCATGCACTCCGGGCCCCCGAGCGGGCGTACCACCTCCGTCTGTCGGGCGTCCGATTGCACCTGTTGGGTGTGCGGAGCCGTCAGCCGCTCGGCCTCCGGGTGGCGCGTCCCCTCTTCCTCGGGGCGCAGAGACCAGTGGATGCGCCCGTCCGGCGCCAGCACGTGCAGCTCCGTCGCGGCGCGCAGCAGGCGCGTGTCCGCGCGCAGGAGCTGCTCCACGGGCGCGTGCGGCACCGTTCCCTGTGGGGCTGGCATCCGGAAGGTGGCGCCGATGAACTCCGCGAGCACCAACGCCTCATCGTGCGTTGCGTCCGTCGCGGCCAATCGCGCCCCACGCCAGAAGTAGCCTGCGCCCAACAGGGCCACGAGCAGCCCGGGCAGGGCGACGCTCCACAGGAGCTTCCTGCCTACGGTGTTGAGACCCAGAACCATATCCGTCGAGGCAGGGGCCTTCGGCCCGGCGCCGCCGACCCCCTTGTGGTTGGAAGATTTTCAGATCGGCTGGCGCACACTGTCAAACAGAGTCCCTTGGAAATTTTCGGTGGAGCCGAAGCAGAAGTTCCGTGGAGCGTCGTATGCCAGTGTGCTTCAATCAAGGCCGAGATGTCTGCCTCGTCGCCGCTCTTCGTGACCTCTCGCCTGCTCCCCGTGCCCCATGGCTTCGCCACCCGGCTCGGAGGCGTGTCGGAGGGGCCCTACGCCTCGCTCAACCTGGGCTTCTCGGTGGATGACCTCCCGGAGCGGGTGGAGGAGAACCTTCGCCGGCTGGCCGAGGCGGTGGGAGCGCCGCTGGACACCCTCCACCGGTTGAACCAGGTGCATGGGGATCGGGTCCTGGAGGCGGGAGGGGAGGGTTCGGGCGTGCTGCGGCCCGCGGAGGGCGAGGCGGACGCGCTGTGGACGGCGCGGCCCGGGCACTGGGTGGCGGTGGGGACGGCGGACTGCGTCCCGGTGCTGCTGGTGGATCCGGACGGTCGCCGGGTGGCGGCGGTACACTCGGGGTGGCGGGGCACCGAGGCGCGCATCGTGGCCCGCGCGGTGGAGACCCTGGTGGCACGGGGCTCGCGGCCCGAGCGCCTGCTGGCCGCGGTGGGTCCCTCCATCCGTCGCTGCTGCTACGTGGTATCCGAGGAGCTGGCCGCTCGCTTCTCCGCTCTCTTCGGGCCCGAGGTGGTGGCCCGTGAGGGAGGGGCTCCGCGGTTGGATCTGGCACGGGCCGTGCGCGACACGCTTCTCGGCTCGGGGCTCGGAGAGGCCGGCATCGACGTGCTCCCCCACTGTACCGCGTGCGATGAGGGTCGATTCTTCTCGCACCGGCGTGATTCGGGGCGCACGGGTCGCCACCTCAATTTCGTGGTACACCAGTTCTGACGTCGGTCTCCGGGGCCGATTTCTTGACGGTCTCCGAAGCCCCTTCCTATCCTCGGGGCAACCCCGGAAGACCGTGCTGGAGCGCCGCATCATTCGCCGATTGCTAGCCACCGCGCCGCTGTGCGCGCTGACCGCTTGTGCCACCACCGCTGGAACCGCCACCCAGTCGGAGCTGGCGGAGCTCCGGGCTCAGGTTCGAGCCATGCGCGAGTCCCAGGTGCGTCTGGAGAAGCGCCTCGAGCGGCTGGAGCTGCATGACAGCGTGAGCCGCGCTCGGGCCTCTTCGTCCGCGCCGGCCGCGGAGGCCGAGGTCTCGCCCCAGCCCATGTCGCCGCCGGAGCTCACGGTGGTGAAGCTCAAGCCGCGCAACGACGCCGCGCCCCCGCTGCCCACCCGGGTCTCCATCGTCGAGCCCGAGCCCGATGACATGGAGATGTTCATCAGCGCCTCGGACGAGCGCGACTCCAAGGCCGGCGGTAGCTCCGAGGCCTCGCCCCTGGAGGCGCAGAAAGAGGTGGTCACCGCGCTCGACGTCGAGTTCGAGCAGGCGGTGGCGGCGCTGCGCACCGGCAACGTGGAGGGCGGGGTGGCGCGGCTGCTGCGCTTCGCCGAGGAGAACCCCCGGCACTCTCGCGCCGACAATGCGCTCTACTTCGGCGGGCTGGGGCAGATCGGCCTGAAGGAGCACGCCTCCGCTGCCCGTACCTTCGAGACCCTCATCTCCAGCTACCCGGCCGGCGACGCCGTGCTGGATGGCATGCTCCGGCTGGCCGAGTGCCGGCTGAGGCTGAATCAGACCGACGATGCGCGGGCACTCTACACGCGCATCCTGACCCAGTTCCCGGGCACGGCCGCCGCTTCCCAGGCGGAGCAGCGGCTC
>QKJM01000420.1 GCA_003249315.1 Archangium sp. | reverse complement strand
CCAGCGTGCGCGCCATGTGCGTCCCCACCCGGATGAAGAGGGACTCCCCGCGCGGCTCGTGGGCCGTGCGCACGCGCTCCAGCGCCGCCTCCGGGTTCTCCGCGATGGAGGCCCTGTCCAGCAGCCCGGATACCTTCTGGAAGGCTGCCTCCAGGTCTCCCGGCTCGGGGAGGGCTCCCGGGCCCTTCGTCGCCCACTGGTGGTAGGACAGTCCGTAGCTGAAGAGGCGATAGAGGCCTTCGTGTACCACCGCGTCCACCGGGTCCACCAGGTGCGCGTCACGCCGCACCCTTCCTACCTCCGTCAGCAACTCCATCATCCGCACGGATATGCGCCGCAGCCGCTTGGACTCGCCCTCCAGGTTGGTGGCGAGAGCGAGCACCAGGCCCTCCGCCGGCAACATCACCAGCAGCGCCGTCGTCTCCGGCTGGCCGCCCGCGTGGGCCACCACGTAGTGGCCTCGCAGCGGGTAGGTGGCGAAGCCCAGGCCATAGTCGGTGAGCGCGCCGTCCCGGGTGCGCTGCGAGGACTGCATCAGGCGCGCGGTGGCCGGAGACACCAGGCGGTGCTCCAGCACGGCGCGGCCGAAGGCGAGCAGGTCCTCCACCGAGGCGCGCGTCCCTCCCCCGGCGAAGCGGCTGGACACATCCAGGTAGCGCGAGCGCATCAGCCGTCCTCGGCGCTGGCGGTAGCCCACCGCGTGGTGCTTGTCCCGCGTGCGGTAGTCATCCAGCGCGGCGTGCTCCATGCCCGCGGGGCCGAAGACATGCTCCTTCAGCCAGACGCCGTACGGCTGGCCCGAGGCCGTCTCCACGGCCGCGCCGAGCAGGTTGTAGCCCCAGGTGGTGTAGACGAACTCCGTGCCGGGCTCGGCCACCAGGGGCCTGTCGGCGAAGAGGGCGAGGGCCCCCGCGGTGTCCACCCGCTTCACGTTCTCCGCGTCATCGGGTCCGTCGTAGTGCGACACGCCGCCCAGGTGGCCCAGGAGCTGGCGCACGGTGATGGGCCACTGCTTCTCGGGCCAGTCGGGCACCAGCGAGTGGATGTCCGCGTCCAGCTCCAGCCGGCCCTGCTCCACCAACTGCATCACCGCCACCGCGGTGAAGGACTTGGTGATGGAGGCCATTCTATAGGTGGTGCGAGGCGTGGCGGGCAGGCGGCGGGTCCGGTCTCTCAGCCCGTAGCCCTGTACCCAGTACCTTCCTTGGTACAGCATCCCCACCGAGAGCCCCGCCTGGGGGCCGCGGGAGAACTCGGCGCGCACCAGCTCGTCCAGCGCGCGTCGTACCTTCTCGGGGACGGGTTCACCCAGCTCGGAGCGCGGGGCTTCGCGCTCCGGGGGCTTCCGGGGCGCGGCCGGGGCGGCGGGGGCGAGCAGGAGGAGCGCGAGCAGCAGCGCCCTCACTGCACGACCTCCTCCACGGTGGCCGGCGCGAGCGCGGCCTGCTGCGGGTGCTGGTCCTCCACCCACGCGCGCAGCAGCGCGTCGGTGATGAGCTGACCGATCAGGTCCAACCCCTGTCCACGCGGGTGTACCAGGTCGGAATGGACGAGCCCGGCCTCGACGAAGCGGGCCAGCGAGCCGCTGCCGCCCATGGCGGTGAAGGAATCGAAGAAGGCGCAGCCCCCGGCGAGCGCCACCTTCCGCTCCAGGGCGATGACCTCGTCGAGGTAGGGCCGCTGCTGCAGCCGCCTCGCGCCCTTGCCGCCGCGCACGGCGTCGATGGGGCCCACCACCAGACAGGCGCTCTCGGGAGCGGCGGCGCGCGTGCGCGCGAGGAAGTCGCGCAGGCCCTGCTCCACCTCGTGCAGCTCCGAGCGGCCCCACTCGAGCCGCTTGGCCTCGTTGCCCCCGAGGATGAACACCATCAGCCGGGGCGAACGCTCGGCGAGCTGGGCGCGGAAGATGGACTCGTCCCCGCGCAGGAAGAGGTTGGCGTCGGCCGAGGGCACGCCCAGGGTGTCCAGCACGATGCCCGGGCGCTGTCGCTGCAGCACCACGCCCTGCACCACGGCTCCACGCCCGGAGACGAGCTCCAGCGTCCTGGCGCCCTCGGGAATGTCGAAGGAGGTGCCGCGGGCCTCACCGCTGCCGGTGGGCTCGGTGCGCGCCACCTCCTTGCCATCCACCCTCAGCGACAGGTGGCCGGCGCGAGGCGCGTCCAGCCACCACACGGTGCCGCGCGGCTCGCCGTCGAGCGAGAAGCGGCTGCGCGACTTCGTCGAGGTGGCCTGGTGGTAGATGCCGGTGATGCCGAAGGGCAGCTCTGCCTGATGCAGCTCGCCCAGGGTGCGCGGCTTCCAGCCTCCGCGCGCGTAGCCGGTGCGGCTGCGCGGCCCGTACGGCGCCAGCCTGTCCACCAGCAGCACGCCTCGGCCTCCGTTCCCGAAGGCGGTGCCCAGGTCCTCCCGGAGGATGTCCACGATGCGGTCCCCGGCGATCAGCGAGTTGCCGAACGCGGAGATGACGACGGGCGAGGTGGCGGTGCCCTCGGTGAGCCCGTCCAGCGACTCGAAGAAGGACTGGAGCGCGGTGCGGGTGCAGAGCTCTTCCGAGCGGGAGACGCAGGGATTCTCGATGCGGTGGCCCGGGGCGCCGAGCTTCTCGCCGAGCCGGTGGAGCTTCTGCGAGCGCGGCGTGGGCGAGGGCAGGGCGCGCACCACGCGGGGCCGGGAGCGCGCGAGCCGAGCGGACGTTCCCGCATCGGAGGTCATCCGCGCGAGCCGGGCGGGCGTTCCCGCATCGGAGGTCGTCCGCGCGGGTCGTCGGGTAGCCGGCGATGGCTCCAGCTCTCTCGCTCGGGCAGGCCTCGCCTCGGACGGGGAGGGCTCGGGAGCTTGCTGCTCCTGGTGGAACATCCAGGCGTACCCCGCGAGGCCACCTAGCAGAATGGGAATCGTAAGGAGGAGCGCCAGGCGCCAACCGCGTACAGTCATGCGACGGGAGACTCTAGTCCAGGTCCCCCCTCCGACCGAAAAAGCGGGCGGCCCACCCCCTCGGACTGTCGGCCGGACTTCGACTCACGGTGCGGGTGTGTGGGGGGAGGTGCTGGTGGCTCCTCCCCCCGTCGCCAGCATGCCCCTCAGGGGCCTGGCTTGCGGCCGAGCACCTGCACCACGGCCGCGCGCCCGTGGTGCAGCGTGCCCTCCACCACGTCGCGCTCGAGCTCGCGGAGGATGGGCAGCTCCAGCCCCGCGAAGTCCTCGCGCAGCTCCTCGGCGGTGTAGAGCAGCTCGCGCACGGGAGGCCCCCCGGTGCGGAAGGTGAGCTGGGCGGGGGTGTAGCCCTCGAGCACGAGCATGCCTCCGGGGCGCAGGCCGGCGACGACGGCGCGATGGACCTGCTGGCGCAGCGGCATGGGCAGGTGGCAGAAGACGAGGACGATGACATCCCAGGCGCTCGGGGCCACGGTGTAGTTGGAGAGGTCGGCGTGTACCGTCTCCACGGAGACGCCGTTCTCAGTGGCGAGCTGGCGGACCTTCTCGAGGCCCACGGCGGAGGCATCCACCGCCGTCACCTGATAGCCGCGCGAGGCGAGGTACACCCCATTGCGGCCCTCTCCCTCACCGAGGCTCAGGACGCGGGCGGGTGGAGGGGGCAGGGAGGCCGTGGCCTCCACGAGGAAGTCATTGGGCCGGGTGCCGTAGACGTACTCCCGCGCGGAGAAGCGGGCGTCCCACTGCGCGCCCACGCCGGAACCGGTTTGCTGCGTCATAGGTGTGGATTCTCCTGTCCTGGTCATTCACTGGGAACCGGCACCCGCCCGGACGTCCTTCTCCAGGGTCGGCCAGAAGGTGGCGGCGCGGGCCTCGTCCGAGTGGAACACGCGCTCGCGGGTGCGCAGGTCATAGAGGTGCGGGTGCGTGCCCACGTGCTGACTGGATACCAGGAGGAAGGGGCCCTGCGTCCTCACGGCCGCCAGGTCTCCATCGGTGAAGCCGAGCCGGGGGACACGTTGGAGCTGGCCGCCCTCATCCTCGAAGACGAGTCGCCCCGTGCTCCAGGTGAAGTCGGTGGTGACCTGCCAGAGGTAGAAGTTGCCGGCCGAGGTGCTGCCGCGCGTCCAGCCCTTCAGCCGCTTCGGTGGGCCCTCCCTGCGGACGCGCGCGGCGAGCGGGGCCGGGAGGTAGCTCACGAAGTCCATGGCGCGCTCGCTGGAGACGGAGCCGCCGCTGAAGCGCGGTTCCAGCAGCTCATGGGTGCGGAAGCCCACGAGCTGGGAGGACTCCAGGGCATGGACGCCGGGGGCGTAGGGGGTGCCCTCGGTGGTGGCCTTCACCTCCACCTGTGCCCACTTGCCGTTGGCGCCGAGCTGGAAGGCATAGGCGATGGCCGGGACGCCCTCGGAGTCGAAGTCGAGCTGGAGTCGCTGGCCATCCACGGTGAAGGAGCGCTCGGCGATCTGGGCCTTGCTCAGGGACTGCAGGTAGAGCCCGACGGGGCCTTTCGCGCCGTAGCCGATCTCAATCGCCCGGCCCGGGGCCGCGGGGAGGAGGAGCTCGCGCCGCTCGCCGGTGGCGATGGTGACCTCATAGAGGCGAGGAGGGTCCTGCCGCGAGGGTTGCTCGTCGGGGTAGCCCGGCGGGGAGGCGAGCTCGGAGGCGTAACCAGCGGACTTCACGGCGTTGGGGTCGAACCAGACGAGGGCCTTGCTCTGGTCCGCGTTCCACGCGATGCGGGCGCCGATGCAGTGTCCCTCGAAGGAGGCCACGGGGGCGCGCTTGTCGGCGACGGGGTCCACGCGGGCCCACTCACACTGGTCGCCCTGGGGCTCGAGGAGGGAGAGGGTGGAGTCGCTCTGGGGGACGACGGCCAGGGGGCCCTGAGGGGCCGCGGGGGCCGGAGCGGGTTCCCCGGCGGCCTGGGCGGGAGCCTCGGAGGAGGCGGAGGGCTCGGCGTCTGGCTCGGGGGGCTGCTCCTTCTTGCAGCCGGGGGTGACGGACGCGAGGGCGGCAAGCAGCATCCAGCGATGCTTCATGGACGGAGGCTCCTGTCGGTTCGGGAAGGAGTGGGAGAGGGGGCCATCATCCCCTCTTCCGGCTTGGAGTCGAGGGGGAGACGACCTCGGCATCCACCACGGTGACGCTGTCGGGGGGGGCGGGAGGCCCCAGGGTGGCGACCAGCCTGTGGTGGGCCTCCTCCAGGTGGCGGTGGAGGGTGACGAAGGTCTGCTGGACGGTGCCTGGCATGTCCTCGGTGTAGGTGAAGTACCAGCGCAGGGCGTCGAGGGACTCGTAGAAGTGGTTGACGACGGACTGCTCCGGCATGGGCAGGTGGAGCAGCTCCTGGAAGGTGGCCGAGGCGTATCGGGTGGAGAGGGGGCCGAGCAGGGGCTCGCGGGTGCGCAGGCGCGAGAAGAGGGAGAACATCTCGCCGCGGCGGGCCTCCAGCCGGCGCATGACGTTGGTGGCGTCGAGGGCGATGAGGTTGCGGATGCGATCGGCCGTCTCATCGGCCTTGGTGCGGCGGCGAGGCATGGCCGGGAGCGTAGCGCACCCGAGGCCCATGGCGCATGTTCCACCACCCGCGCGGCTCTCCTCCGCCCAGGCGACCTCGCTGACGTACATGTGACACGGATTCCGGTTGAACCGGAAAGCTCCTGGGCTCAGAAAGCGAGTAGCCATGACTCAGAGCACGCGGACGCCGCCGAACGACCCCTCCTACGACCTTCTGCACCAGCGAGGACACCCGCTCGACGCCATCTTCACTCCGCGCAGCGTGGCGGTGGTGGGGGCGAGCGAGCGGCCGGGCAGCGTGGGTCGCACCCTCCTGTGGAACCTCATCAGCAACCCCTTCGGAGGGACGGTCTACCCCATCAATCCGAACCGGCCGAACGTGCTGGGGATAAAGGCCTGGCCGTCGGTGCGCGAGCTGCCCGAGCCGGTGGACCTGGCGATCATCATCACGCCGGCGTCCTCGGTGCCCGCCCTGGTGCGCGAGTGCGCGGAGGCGGGGGTGAAGGGGGTCATCATCATCTCCGCGGGCTTCAAGGAGGTGGGCCCCGAGGGGATGAAGCTGGAGCAGGAGATCCTCCAGATCGCCCGGCAGGCGAACATGCGCATCATCGGGCCCAACTGCCTGGGGGTGATGAGGCCGCCCACGGGGCTCAACGCGACCTTCGCGGGGGCGATGGCGCGCCCGGGCAACGTGGCCTTCATCAGCCAGAGCGGCGCGCTGCTGACGTCGATTCTGGACTGGAGCATGCGCGAGGCGGTGGGCTTCAGCGCCTTCGTCTCCATGGGCTCGATGCTGGACGTGGGGTGGGGAGACCTCATCGACTACCTGGGGAACGACCCGCGCACGCGCAGCATCCTCGTCTACATGGAGTCCATCGGCGACGCGCGGAGCTTCCTGTCCGCGGCGCGCGAGGTGGCGCTGCACAAGCCCATCATCGTGATAAAAGCGGGGAGGACGGCGCAGGCGGCGCAGGCGGCGGCCTCGCACACGGGGACGCTGGCGGGCAGTGACGAGGTGCTGAGCGCGGCCTTCCGGCGCACGGGCGTGCTGCGGGTGGACTCCATCGCGGACCTCTTCTACATGGCGGAGGTGCTGGCCAAGCAGCCGCGGCCCAAGGGCAGGCGGCTCACCATCGTCACCAACGCGGGAGGCCCGGGCGTGCTGGCCACGGACGCGCTGGTGAGCGGCGGGGGCGAGCTGGCGAAGCTGTCGGACAAGACGATGGGCGAGCTCGGCGGTTTCCTCCCTCCGCAATGGAGTCATGGCAACCCGGTGGACGTGCTCGGCGACGCGGATCCGGAGCGGTACGCGCGGACGCTGGGGGTGGCGGGGAAGGACCCCGACAGCGATGGCCTGCTGGTGATTCTCACCCCGCAGGACATGACGGAGCCCACGCAGACGGCGGACCGGCTCAAGCCCTACGTGAAGATGGGCAAGCCGGTGCTGGCGAGCTGGATGGGCGGCTCGGAGGTGGCGGCGGGCGAGCGCATCCTCAACGACATGGGGATACCGACGTTCCGCTACCCGGACACGGCGGCGCGCATCTTCAACTACATGTGGCGGTACACGTACTACCTGGCGGGGTTGTACGAGACGCCGGTGCTGGCGGAGGAGCCGTCGAGGCGGGAGGAGGCGGAGGCGCTGATCCGCGAGGCGCGCGCGTCGGGGCGGACGCTGCTGACGGAGGAGGAGTCGAAGCGGCTGCTGGCGGCGTATGGGATTCCGACGGTGGAGACGCGGCTGGCGGCGAGCGAGGACGAGGCGGTGCGGGAGGCGGAGGCGCTGGGATACCCGGTGGTGCTGAAGCTGAACTCGAAGCGGATTACGCACAAGACGGACGTGGGCGGGGTGCGGCTGAACCTGGGGAGCGCCGAGGCGGTGCGCGAGGCCTTCTCGGCCATTCGCGGGAAGCTGGAGGAGCTGGGGCGGCTCGACGCCTTCGACGGGGTGTCGGTGCAGCCCATGGTGAAGCTGGACGGGTACGAGCTGATTCTAGGGAGCAGCCTGGATGCGCAGTTCGGGCCGGTGCTGCTGTTCGGCGCGGGCGGCACGCTGGTGGAGGTGTTCAAGGATCAGGCGCTGGCGCTGCCGCCGCTGAACACGACGCTGGCGCGGCGGATGATGGAGCGCACGCTCATCCACGAGGCGCTGCGCGGGGTGCGAGGGCGCGCGCCGGTGAACCTGGGGAAGCTGGAGAAGCTGCTG
>QKJM01000426.1 GCA_003249315.1 Archangium sp. | reverse complement strand
GCTCGTCCATATACCAGGAGGGCGGGTCCTTCCTGTCCCAGGGGGAGTCCTTCCGGACCGGGGCTCCGAGGCTCCGGTGCGGAGGGGCTTTCGGGCATACTTCGGACCGTTCATGTCGAGCACACCCACCAGCGGGAGTTCGGGAGGCCTGGAGGCGCGGGAGACGCCGAGCCGGGGATTATGGGGCCCGCTGCTGGGGGTGTTGGACGCCTGCCTGTCCGACGCGCTGCTGCGAGTACCTCCCGACGAGCTCGTTCGCAGGCGGATGCTGGTGGGGAGCAACCTCCTCCTGCTGGGGGTCAACTTCCTCTTCCTGCTGTATGTGCCGATGATGGCGAATTCCCGGAGCCTGGGGCTGGTGGGCGGGGTGTGCTTCGTCGGCTTCCTGGGTGCGCAGGCGCTGCTGAGCTGGGGGCGCTCCTTCTTCCTGCCGGCGGTGCTGGTGTGCTCTTTCATGACGATGGGCTTCGCGCTCATCGCGTTGCTCGTGGGAGAGCCGCGCGCGGGCGCGCATGCCGTGGGCCTGCTCATCCCCATCCTCGCGGTGTACCTGCTGGGGCCGCGCCTGGGCTTCATCTTCGCCGCCATCGCCAGCCTGAACGCGGGCTTCCTCCTCCCCTTCCTGAGCAGATCGAGCGAGCACCATTGGATGTTCAGCTCCTCCGGGGCCTTCTTCATCCTGGGCGCCTGGGGGCTGAGCTGGTTGATCACCGGCGCGCGGAACGAGGCGCACCAGGTGATGGAGCGCACGGCGCGCACGCTTCGCGAGAGCGAGGGCAACCTGGCCAGCCTGCTGGAGAATACCGACGACGTGGTGTGCTCGCTGGACTCCGAGGGCCGGCTCATCGCGGCCAACTCGGCGCTCAAGGCGATGATGAAGGAGTACCTCGGGCGCCCGGCCCGCGTGGGGCAGCCGCTCATCGACCTGTCGGCTCCCGCGTCCCTCCAGGCGCGCTGGCACGAGTGCTACCGGCGGGTGATGGAGGGGCAGCGGGTGCGGCTGGAGGTGTCTCCCTCGCGCTCCGGGCAGCCCCGGGTGTTGGACCTGTCCTTCAACCCCGTCTTCGGCGAGGAGCGGCGGGTGGTGGGCATGACGCTCTTCGGGCGGGATGTGACCGAACGCAAGGAGGCCGAGTCAAAGATGAGCGAGATGCATCGCACGCTGCTGGACGTGTCGCGTCAGGCGGGCATGGCGGAGATCGCCACCGGAGTGCTGCACAACGTGGGCAACGCGCTCAACAGCGTCAACGTCTCGGCGGGGGTCATCTCCGAGCGGCTGCAGGGGCTGCGGGTGGCGGGCCTGTACCGCTCGGTGGGTCTGCTGCGCGAGCATGCCGCTGACCTGGGTACCTTCCTCACCGAGGATGAGCGGGGGCGGCAGCTCCTCACCTACCTCGAGGCGCTCTCGGCGCAGCTCGGCGAGCAGCGGGAGGCGATGCTGACCGAGATGCGCACCCTCACCACCAGCCTCGAGCACATCAAGTCCGTGGTGAGCATGCAGCAGGAGCACGCGCGCTTCGCCGGGCTGGTGGAGCAGGTGGAGGTGCCCCGGCTGCTGGATGATGCACTGCGTCTCCACGGGGTGTCCTTCGCGCGCCTGGGCATCCAGGTGCGGCGCGAGTACGCCGAGGTGCCCCAGGTGCGGTTGGACCGGCACAAGCTGCTGCAGATCCTGCTCAACCTGATGAGCAATGCCCGCAACGCCCTGCTGGAGGGCAAGCAGGAGGAGAAGCGGCTGACCATCCGCGTGGATCAGATGGGGGTGCGGCTTCGCATCGAGGTGGAGGACAATGGGGTGGGGATTTCGCCGGAGAATCAGGCGCGTCTCTTCACCCAGGGTTTCACCACGAGGAAGGACGGGCACGGCTTCGGGCTGCACATCAGCGCCCTGGCGGCCGCGGAGATGGAGGGCTCACTCACTTGCTTCAGCGAGGGGTGGGGACGAGGTGCTAAGTTTATCATCGACCTGCCCACGGGGGGCGGGGAGCCGCCCGCGCCGGGCGAGGAGAACTAGGGTATGAGTGCGCAGGGCGCCGGCAACCGTCGCATCCTGGTAGTGGACGACAACCCGGCCATCCATGAGGACTTCCGGAAGATTCTCTGCCCGCCGCAGGTGAGCGCGGAGCTGGACGCCATGGAAGCCACGCTCTTCGGCACGGCGCAGGTAGCGGTGCCCACGCCGCAGGGCTTCGAGGTGGACTCGGCCTACCAGGGAGGGGAGGCGGTGGAGAAGGTGCGGGCCGCGGTGGCCGCGAAGCGGCCCTACGCCCTGGCCTTCGTGGACATCCGCATGCCTCCGGGGCTGGACGGGGTGGAGACGGTGGCGCGGCTCTGGAAGGAGGACGCGGACGTGCAGGTGGTGCTCTGCTCGGCCTACGCGGACTACTCCTGGGAGGAGATGACGCAGAAGCTGGGCCTGAGCCAGCGGCTGCTGATCCTCCGCAAGCCTTTCGACAACATCGAGGTGCGGCAGCTCGCGCACGCGCTCACCGAGAAGTGGGAGCTGCTGCGGCAGAGCCACGAGCGGATGGAGGACCTGGCGCGGGCGGTGGAGCAGGCCAACGCGCGGCTGCGGGATGAGATGGAGGAGAAGGCGCGGCTGGAGGTGCGGCTGGCCCAGTCCCAGCGGCTGGAGGCGCTGGGGCGGCTGAGCGCGGGGCTGGCCCACGAAATCAACAACCCGCTGAGCGTCATCATGGCCAGCGTGGGCTTCCTGCGCTCGGAGCTGGATGCGGGCGCGAGCGATCGGCCCCCGGACACCGAGGAGCTGCGCGAGGTGTGCTCGGACGCGCTCGTCGGCGCGGAGCGGATTCTGCGCCTGGTCAACGACTTCCGGCTCTTCTCGCGGCTGGACGGGCAGCCGCAGGGCCCGGTGGACCTCAACGAGGTGCTGGAGCACACGATGATGGCGGCCAGCAGCAAGCTGGGGCCCCACGTGCGGGTCGTCCGCGACTTTCAGCAGCTCCCCCCGGTGTGGGGCTCCGAGCAGGGACTGGAGCAGGTCTTCCTCGGGCTGCTGGACAACGCGGGGCACGCGCTGAGGAAGGGCCAGCCCGCCGAGCCCACGGTGCGCATCACCGCGCGCCTGCGCGATGACGACAGCGTGGGGGTGGAGGTGGTGGACAACGGCTGTGGCATCGCCCCCGAACACCTCACCCGCATCTTCGACCCCTTCTTCACCACCCGGTCACCGGGAGAGGGCACCGGGCTGGGTCTGTCCATCTGCCACGGCATCGTCACCGGCTTCGGCGGGGAGCTGTCCGTGGAGAGCACCCCGGGCCAGGGAGCCACCTTCCGGGTGAAGCTGCCTCGCTCGACCGAGCCGGCGGAGAAGAGCTCGGCCGAGCCCTAGAAGCGCAGCGGGATGCGCTTGAACCCACGCATGGCGACGCCCGTGCCCCAGCGGAGTTCGTCCGCGGGCACGGCCAACCGCAGCTTCGGGAAGCGGCGGAAGAGGCTCTCGAAGGCGAGCTGTGCTTCGAGCCGGGCCAGCGGTGCCCCGATGCAGACGTGGATGCCCTTGCCAAAGGCGATGTTGCGGTGGGCGTCGGGACGGGTGATGTCATACACGTCCGGGTTCGCGAAGCGCTGAGGGTCCCGGTTGGCCGAGGCGAGCCCCACCGACAGTTTCGCCCCCTGGGGAAGGTGGATGCCCCCCACCTCGAGCTCCTCTTTGGCGATGCGCGGGGAGCTGATGTAGTCGATCGGTCCCCAGTAACGCAGCGTCTCCTCGACCATCCCCTTGGCCATCCCGGCGGGGTCCGCGAGGAAGCGGGCGTGCTGCTCGGGGTGCTGCAGCAGGGCGACGACGCCGTTGCCGAGCAGATTGACGGTCGTCACGTGTCCGGCGAAGAAGAGGATGAACACCATCGACAGCAGCTCTTGATGGCTGAGCCTGTCGCCGTCCTCCTGGGCGTGGACCATCTGGCTGATCATGTCCTCCGCCGGCTCGCGCCGCTTGCGCTCGAACAGACCGTCCAGGTAGCTCGTGAAGGAATTCAGCGCGGTTCGCAGCTCCTGGTCGAACATCGCGGTCTGGCTTTCGGCGAGGAGGAGCCGCTCCGCCCAGCCATGCACGGTGGCGCGGTCCTCCTCCGGAATGCCGAGCATGTCGCTGATGACGCGGATGGGCAGGGGGTAGGCGAAGGACTCGACGAGCTCCATGTGCCGCTCCGGTGCCGTCTCGCCCCGCTCGGCCGCCGTCCGCTCGAGGGTGTCGAGCAGCTCGTCCACGAGCCGCTGGACGCGGGGCCTGAGCGCCTCCATGGCGCGAGCGGTGAAGTTCGGCTGGACCAGCTTGCGCAGTCGCGTGTGGTCCGGGGGATCGATCATCAGCAGGCTGTGCGCGACGGGCCGGAACTCCGCGGGCATGGCCATCTCCAGCTGCTCGCGCTGCTGCGGTGTCATCCCCGTACGGAAGTCGGAGGAGAGTCGTTCATCGAGCAGTGTGGCCACCGCCTCGTCGTAGCGGGACACGAAGAGCCACTTCTGACCGGGCTGGCGCTCCGGCGAGCCCTCCGGGTGGGCCCCCGAGGCGATGCCCCTTCCGAAGGCGACTTGCACGATGGGACCCTGGGCGCGCAGGTCGGAATAGACGGCGTGAGCCCTGGCCAGGAACTCCGGATTCGTCCTGTCCAGGAGCGTGGAGTCAGCGACGGGAACCTCGCTCGTGGCCATGACGCCGTGGTGCCCGTCCGTGCCGGGCGTCGCTGCTCTCTTCTGTTCGTCCTGGGATGTCGTTGCCATTGTGTCCTCTCTCGTCAACGTCGGTTCGACTGCTTGCGATGCTCCCGTCCAGGAAGACCTGGAGCAGGACGTCCACCCCGCGGCTGAGTTCCTCGCCCCGCTGAAGTCTCGCTGCCCGGAGGAGCAGGCTTCGCACCATGCCCAGCAGCAGTGACGGGTAGAGCTCCGCGCCCTCTGGACGCAGCTCGCCCGAGGCGACTCCGCGCTGGATGAGCTGCTCCACCCGCGCCGAGAGCTCCGCCACGGTGTCGTCTCGCCGAGGGAAGCCGGGGCTGTGGATGAACGCCGACTGCATCAACATGGCGAAGAACCGCGCGTGCTCGCGGAAGTGCCCGAAGAACGCGTCGAGAAAGGTCCGGAGCTGCTCGCGGAAGGGTTGCCGCGCCACCTCGGCCAGCACCGTGTCCACGCGGGCCACCAACGTCTCGCGCCGCGCCTGGATGAGCTCCTGCAGCAGCGCGTTCCGGTCATCGAAGTGGTTGTAGAGCGTGCCCACCGAGACGCCCGCCCGCTCGGCGATGTCGTCCATGCGGGCCCCGAACCCCTGCTCGCTGAAGACCGCCTCCGCCGCGGCGCGGATGGCCTCTCGGGTGGCCTCCTTGAGCTGCGCCCGGAGTCCCGGCGCCCGGACACGTTTCGCTGAATCCCGATTCATTTTATGAACCGAGATTTATTCAGATGCACGCCCGGTGTCAATCGGGCTGCCCGGATGAGACCGTGGGTGCGGGAAAGGAGAGGCTCGGAGTCCCAGGGGAGCGCTCCACGGAGGTAGCGCGTCTGTCAGGCAGCGGCTGCTTGGGAGGGCCCCTCGTAGCGCATCTTCACGCCGCCGGCTGGGCCGAGGGTGATGCTGCGCTGCACCGGGCGCACGGGGCCGTTCTCGGCGAGCGCGAAGCGGTGGGAGGCCAGCAGGGAGCCGAGGACGATGCGCATCTCGTGCAGGGCGAAGGTGGCGCCGATGCAGCGTCGGGCGCCGCCGCCGAAGGGGAGGTACTCGAAGGGGGAGAAGCGGCGCTCGAGGAAGCGCTCGGGGAGGAAGCGCTCGGGCTGGGGGTAGAGCTCGGGGTTGGAGTGGACGACGCTGACGGCGGCCATGAGGCCGGTGCCGGGGGGCAGCTCGTGTCCGCGAAGGGAGAAGGGGGCGCGGGTGCGGCGGGAGACGAGCGGCACCACGGGGTGGATGCGCAGCGCCTCGTCACACACGGCGGAGAGGTAGGGGAGGCGGGTCAGGGCCTCGGGCGCTGGCACGGGGCCGAGCGGGGCCAGCTCCTCCAGCAGCTTGCGCCGCACCTCGGGCAGGTGGTGTGTCCAGTAGAGGGCCCAGGCCATGCCGATGGCGGTGGTCTCGTGGCCGGCGATGAGGAGGGTGCGCAGCTCGTCCTTGAGCTCCTCATCCGTCATGGGCTGGCCCGCCTCGTCGCGCGCGGAGAGCAGGAGGCTGAGGATGTCGGTATGGCCGGCCTCGTGGCCGCGGCGGAGGGCGAGCTGCTCGGTGAGGAGCGCGTCGAGCGCGGCGAAGCGGCGCTGGAAGCGGGCCCAGGGGCCGAGGCCGCCGAAGGAGCGCCGCAGGGGCACCGCGATCATCAGCAGCGGGGTGTAGGCGTCGAGGTAGCCCGCCATGACGTCGCGGAAGCGGCGCACGCGCTCGGGCTCCTCGACGCCGAAGACGACGTGGATGATGACCTCGAGGGAGATGTCCTGGGTGAGGCGCAGGGCGCGGAAGGGGTGCTCGGGGTGGAGGGTGGAGGCGGCGCGCAGGGCGATGGCCTGCATGAGCTGGCCATGGGCGCGCATGCGCTCGCCGTGGAAGGGGGGCATGAGGAGCTTGCGCTCGCGCTTGTGGCGCGCCCCTCCGAGGAGGATGAGCGAGTGCTCGCCCAGGGCGGGGGCGAGGGGGACGTCGACGAAGGGCTCGAAGAGGGAGGGCTCGGCGCTGAAGATGTCGCGGACGCCGTCGGGGTGGCCGGTGATGACGACGTTTCCCACCAGCAGCGGAGCGGTGAAGGGGTCGCCGTAGCGCGAGAGGCGCTTCTGGCAGAAGAGGGGCGCGTCCCGCTGGAAGAGGAGGGTCTGCAGCAGGGGGTGGTGGGGCCCTGGGGGCAGGGGAGCGGGGGACATGGCGTGTCTTCTGGGGGGAGTCCCTGGAACCGGCGGCGCTGCCAGGGTTTTCCCGCCAGAGGAGACGACCGTCCGGCCGCTTCCCCCCGCGTGAGCCGCTCACTGGGTGGGTGGGGCCACGTCCACCATCGAGGGTGGATGCACGGAGGGCCGGTGCTGCTCCATGGCCCACGTGGGTCGCTCCAGCTTCTCCACGGGCTCGACGCGTACCGGCCGGCCGGTGTGGGCCGACTCGTAGAGGGCGCGGATGATACGGACGTCGGCCAGGCCCTCCCATCCGTTGGGCTCGATGGGCTTGTTCTTCAGGATGCGGTCGCTGAAGTAGAGCAGCTCGGGGCCCACCTGGTCGCGTTCGGGGAGGACGCGCCTCTTCCTGCCCTTGGCCTCCAGCTCGAAGGTCATCTTCGCCTTGTAGTTGTAGGCATTGTCCAGACGCACGCTGCCCTTGGTGCCCACGAGCTGGTAGGTGGAGGAGCCCGCCGCGCCGAAGCTGACGTTGAAGCAGGCGAGCTTGTCGTCGGGGAAGCGCATCACCGCGCTCACCGCTTCTTCCGTCTCGGCGAAGCGCTTGTCGTGCCCCTTCGCCTGGAAGGCGAACACCTCCTCGGGATCCGCGCGGAAGAGGCAGCGCGCGGCGTTGATGCAGTAGGTGCCGATGTCCCACAGTACGCCGCCGCCCTCCTCGCGCTCGAGGCGGATGTTGGGTGCGTTCACCTGGAAGGTGAACGAGGAGGTGAAGATGCGCGGGTCTCCAATCTTCCCCTTGCGCACCGCCTCCATGGCCATGAGGTTGGCGGACTCGAAGTGCAG
>QKJM01000813.1 GCA_003249315.1 Archangium sp. | reverse complement strand
CGGGGCACTGGGGAGGCTTGAGGAGGCCTTGCAGCACCTGGCCGCTTCGACACTCCGTCTCCTCGCATGCCCCGAGAGTGGAGACGTCGAATTTCCGCTCGGCGTCCCAGTCCGCATAGCCGGCACGCAGCCCCAGGCCGCTGGCGGGGATGGAGCCAAGGCCGCGCCAGGTGCGAGGCACCACCTCGAACACCTCGCGCAGCATGGCCTGGGCGGCGGTGTTGCCGGTGACGCGGACGGCGCGGGCGTACTGGTTCTCCACCTCGGCCCGCCCGGACTCCAGCTGCGCCACGCACATGTGGATGCCCTGCAGCAGGTCCAACGGCTCGAAGCCGGTGGCGACGATGGGCACGCGGTACGTGCGCGCCAGGGGCTCATACGCCTCCATGCCCATGATGGCGCACACGTGTCCGGCGGCCAGGAAGCCATCCACCCGCCGCTCGGACGAGGCGAGGAGCGCCTCCATGGCGGGGGGAACCAGGACATGCGCCGCCAGGAGCGAGAAGTTGCGCAGCCCGCGCCGCCGGGCCTCGTGGACGACGAGCGCGCTGGTGGGCGCGGTGGTCTCGAAACCCACGGCGAAGAAGACGACTTCGCGCTCGGGCAGACGCTCGGCGAGGGAGAGCGCATCCATGGGTGAGTAGACGATGCGCACGTCCCCGCCCTCCGCCTTCACCGCGAGCAGGTTCCGCTCCGAGCCGGGCACGCGCAGCATGTCGCCGAACGAGCAGAAGGTGACTCCAGGCCGCGCGGCGATGGCCAGCGCCTTGTCCAGCGTCTCCACCGAGGTGACACACACCGGGCAGCCGGGCCCGTGGAGGAGGGAGATTTCCGGGGGCAGGAGCTGATCCACCCCGAAGCGGACGATGGCGTGCGTCTGCCCTCCACACACCTCCATCAGCGTCCAGGAGCGCGTCACCAGCGCGCGGAGCGCCCGGGCGCAGCGGCGAGCCTCGTCCGCGCCGCGGTACTCGTCCACGAACCTCATCGCGGCTCCCCCTCGCGCACCGACTCCGTCTCGCCGAGTTCCTCCAGCCAGGCGAAGACGCGCCGGGCGGCCTCGGCGTCGACTCGACTGATGGCGAAGCCGGCGTGTACCACGACGAAGTCGCCGGGGTGGGCCTCGGGGACGTAGGCCAGACACACCTCCTTCACCACGCCGCCGAAGGCCACCCGGCCCATGCGCAGCGGAGCATCGTCCACGAAGGAGAGCACCTCACCAGGAATGCCGAGACACATGGTGCTCCTCCTCGTACCCGCTCGTGGAACCCGCCCCGGGGAGCGACACTCACTCCGGGAGAGGTGCTTCGCGTCTCCGCAGTCGCTCCAGCTCGGCCTGCAGCTCCGCCAGCCGCCGCTCCGCCTCCTCTCGCCGACGTGACTCCTCCTCGCGCAGCCGCGCCTCTTCGTCCGCCCGCTGCTGCACGCCCTCCATCATCCGCTCCAACCGGGCGATGAACTCATCGGACTCCAGCAGCAGCGCGTGCCCCGCCCAGAAGCGCAGCCGCTCCTGCTCTATCTGCAGCTCCAGCCCCAACACCTCCGAGCGATAGCGGCCCTGCTCCGGTGGAATGGGCTCGTACTCCCGCGCCTCGGGTGAGGGCAGCCGGTACGCCAGCAGTCGCTGCCTCGCCCGGTCGTAGATGAAGTATTCGGGGATGCCGAGCCGGGCATAGCGCTCCACGTTGTACTCGGCGTCCTTCTTGCGGTCGCCGCCCACGTGGACCTCCAGCACCCACTCCAGCCCCTTGCCCTCGTGGCTCACCACCCACTTGTTGCGCGGGTGCGTCTCCACATCCAACACCGCCAGCAGGTCCGGCGCGAAGCGCCTCTCCCCCGGGTAGTACACCGGCAGCTCCGTGCCCAGGTACACCCGCCGCTTCTGCCGCGAGAAATAGCCCCTGAGTGCATCCAGCGCCCCCAGCTTCGCCTGGGAGTGCAGGTCGCCCTCCGGCATCGCCATCTCGTCCCACGTCACCTCGCCGGGCAACTCCTCCACCACTCTCGCCCGCTCCGCCTCACTCATCGCCTCCCACTCTTCCCGCGTGGGCGCCCGGGGGAAGGCGTCTCCACGCTCCTGTGCGCGCTGTGCCATGCCTGAAAGCCTGAGGCGGGCCGCCGCGCGCGTCAATCGCCCCCGCCGCGTCCACTGAGCAAGTGTCGGGCCGAGCAATCTCCGCCCGCCGCTCCGAGGGACGAGGGCCCGGGAAGGTCTCTGGTCTCGTCCTCGGAGTCTCCTCTCGTGGACGGCCCTCCGGCTCAGCGAGTGGACCGGCACGCCACGCGTCCGACAGGCCCATCCACCAGCGCCCTGGCCGCGACGGCCACCTGTCCCAGGGACAGCCCTCCGTCGTTGGGCGGGTACAGCCGGGGCGAGTACACGTGGAAACCCCGCGCACGCAGCCGCGCTCGCACCTCCCGCAGCAGGCGCGCGTTCTGGAAGCACCCGCCCGAGAGCACCACGTGCGGCACGCCCACGCGCAACGCGATGGACTCGGCGAGCACGGCCAGCGCGGCGTGGAAGCGGGCGGCCATGAGGGGAGGAGGCACCCCCCGCCTCCTGTCCGACAACAGGGCCCGGGCGAGCGGCTCCCAATCCGCCACCGCCGGCTCCCCGTCCCGCAGCGGCAACGGGTATGGCTCCGCCTCGCCCTCCCCCGCGGCGAACTCCAGCGCCATCGCCGCCTGTCCCTCGAAGCCCTCCCGGTCGCGCACGCCGGTGAGCGCCGCCACCGCATCGAACAGCCGGCCCATGCTGGAGGTGACGGGAGACTGGACGCCTCGCGCGAGCATCCCCAGGAGCACCTCCACCTGGCCCGGCGCGAAGCTCTCCCGCAGGTGCGCGGCGGCGCCCGCTCCCTCGAGCGCGTGGAGCAACCCGAGCGCGGCCCTGCGGGGCTCTCGGAAGGCCCGCTCGCCACCTGGGAGGAGGAAGGGCCGCAGGTGCGCCACCCGACGGAAGCGCGCGCCCTCGACGACGAGCGCCTCGCCGCCCCACAGCGTGCCATCCGTCCCCAGCCCGGCGCCGTCCCACGCGAGGCCGAGCACCGGCCCGGAGACTCCGTGCTCGGCCATGCAGGCGGCGACGTGGGCATGGTGGTGCTGCACGCGCAACAGCGGCACGCCCCACTCCGCGGACAGCCGCTCGCCGAGCCGCGTGGAGGCGTAGTCCGGGTGCAGGTCGCACGCGAGCGCCACGGGCCGCGCCTCCAGCAGCCGCAGCAGGTCCTCCACGGTGTGCTCCAGGAGGCGCACGCCCTCGACGGAGCCGAGGTCCCCCAGGTGCGAGCTCACCACCACCTGCCCGCCCACGGAGAGGGCCACGGTGCCCTTCAACTGCCCGCCGAGGCCCAGCACGCACGGCGCATCCCGGAGCGGCAGCGGGAGGGGCGCGTACCCGCGAGCGCGCCGCAGCACCTCGGGCCCCTCCGGCCCCACCCGCACCACGGAGTCCTCCACCGGGCGGACGATGGGGCGCTCATGCACGAGGAACACGTCGGCCACCGCGCGCAGACGCTCCAGGGCCTCGGCCGGCTCGCGGCACAGGGGCTCGTCGGAGAGGTTGCCACTGGTACACACCAGGGGGCGCCCGGCCAGTGAGAGGAGCAGCGCGTGCAGCGGGGTATAGGGCAGCAGGGCCCCGAGCCATGGGTTGCCGGGAGCCACGGCCTCCACCACGCCCCCGGAAGCCCGCTTGCGGACGAGGAGGATGGGGGCCTCCGAGGAGGTGAGCACCGCCTCCTCCTCGGACGAGCCCTCACAGGCCACGCGCAGCGCCTCCAGCGAGGGAAACATCACCGCGAAGGGCTTCTCCGGACGCTGCTTGCGCTGGCGCAGGAGAAGGACGGCCTCCGGGCACGTGGCGTCCACCACCAGGTGGAAGCCCCCCAGCCCCTGGAGCGCGAGCACCTTCCCCGCGCGCACGGCCTCCACCGCCGCGCGCAGCGCCGCCTCCCCTTCTCCCAGCCACGTCCCCTCCTCGGAGAGCAGGGACACCCCGGGCCCGCAGGTGGGACAGGCGATGGGCTGGGCGTGGAAGCGCCTGTCCACGGGATTACGGTACTCGGCCTCGCAGTCCGCGCAGAGGGCGAAGCGGCGCATGGAGGTGCGCGGCCTGTCATACGGAAGGGACTCGAGCAACGTCCACCGGGGCCCGCAGCGGGTGCAGTTGGTGAAGGGGTAGCGGAAGCGCCGCGCATCGGGCGAGGCCACCTCCTCCAGACACGCCGCGCACGAGGCCAGGTCGGGAGTGACGCTCGGCCTGGGAGGCGCGTCCGGCTCGCTGTCGAGGATGTGGAAGCCGGCCTCGTGAAGCGGAGGCACCTCGACGACCTCGAGCTCCGCGAGCCGGGCCGCGGGCGGGGCCTCCCGAGGGAGCGCGAAGAGGAAGTCCCCCACGGCGGGCCCGGGGCCCTCCACCTCGATGCGGACGCCGTCGGTACGGTTGCGGACCCAGCCAGCCAGCCCTCGGGTGGTGGCGGCCGCGTGGATGAAGGGGCGGAAGCCCACGCCCTGCACCACGCCCTGCACGGTGATGGTCAGCCGGACCATGCCTCACTCCACCTCGATGGCGGTGACCGCGAGCCCTGTCTGTCCGAGCTGCTCTCCATCGGTGCTGCCACATACCGGGCACAGCAGCAGGTGGTGCTCGGGAGCATAGGTGCGACCGCAGGCGCGACAGCGGGCCTCCACGTGGATGAGCTCCAACTGGAGCCGAGCCCCCTCCGCACAGGTGCCGCGGGCGTGGGCCGCGAAGTGGAAGGACAGGCTCTCCGGCGACAGCGACTCCGTCTCCGCCACCCAGCCCCGCACCAGGCGGATGCGCGAGGCCTCGTCGAGGAAGGCGCGGTGGAGGACGGTGTCGAGCATCTGACGGGCTAGCGAGGACTCGTGCATGGCGGGACTCCTGTTTCGGGAGGGGAGAAGGAGGAGAGGACACGCGCGGCGGCGTGGGGGATGGCGGCGGCCACCTCGGGGGAGAGCCCCTCGCGGAAGCGCTCCGGCCGGGAGATGCTCACGCCGACGATGCGAATGGAGGGGGACACGGCCTCGGGAGACAACAGCCGGGCCAGCGCCACGGCCTGCGCCACGCCCAGCCCATGCGAGGACAGGGTGGAGAAACCCCGCTGCTCCAGCGCGTCCGCCGTCAGCTCCAGCACCTCACCCGCGGGAACCGCGAGCACGGCGTCCACCAGCACCACCGGGACCGGCGTCTCCAGCAGCGGCAGGAGCGCGCTCGGCTCCGCGGCCTCCAGCAGTTCCACTCCATCGGGGACGCCCCGCGTTCGCAGGTGCTCGAGCACGGCCAACCCCACCCGGTCGTCCCCCGCCGCCGCCTGACCGAGCCCGATGACGCGCAGGTGCCCGCTCATACCCTCTCCAGCTTCAGGGTGAGGAAGTGCGCCGAGCAGGAGATGCATGGATCATGATTGCGGATGGTCCACTCGGCCAGGTGGGTGGCCTCCGCGTGCTTGCGGGAGGCCAGCTCCGGCGCCAGCACCCGCAGGTCATCCTCCATGGAGCGCTGGTTCTGCGAAGTGGGCGGGACGATGCGGGCATCCGTAATCCCTCCCTCCTCGTCCAGAGTGTAGCGGTGGTAGAGCAGGCCGCGAGGCGCCTCGGTGGCCCCATGGCCCGTGCCCGCCCGGGCGGGAGAGTCCACGTGCGCCACGGTCGGCGGCACGTAGCTCTCGATGAGACGGATGGCGTCGGTGAAGGCCTGGAGCACCTCCACCAGCCGCACCAGCAGCGCGCGGAAGGGATTGAGACAGGGCACGGACAGCCCCGCCTTCCTGGCCAGCACCTGCACCTCGGGCTCCAGCCGATCGAAGTTCAGATTGAAGCGGGCCAGCGGTCCACACAGGTAGGCGCCCGCCCCCACGCGCCGCGCTTGCAGGGCCGTCGAGTACGGCACCTGCTCCTCCTCGAAGTGCGCGTCCCACTCGCGCACCGCGATGTCCAGCCCCCCCGAGGACACCACGCGCTCCCCCATCATCGGGTAGCGGTCGTCCGACTGCCGCAGCGAGACGAACTCATAGTCGCGCGAGAGCTCCGGGAAGGAGAAGCGGGACATCCACTCCAGGGACTCGGCGGTGGCGTCGCGGCTCCAGCGCAGCTCGGGGAGGAGCGATTCCAGCTCGGCGCGGGCGGGCGCCCGGTAGAAGCCGCCGACGCGCACGTTGATGGGGTGGATGGAGCGCCCGCCCATGAGACTGACGATGGCATTGCCGGCCTTCTTCATCCGCAGGCCCCGCTGCACCCACTCCCCGTGCTGCTTCGCCATGGAGAGGGCATCCGGGTAGCCGAGGAAGTCCGGCGCGTGCAGCAGAAAGGCGTGGAGGCAGTGGCTCTCTATCCACTCGCCGCAGTAGAGCAGCCGCCGCAGCGCGTGCAGCGAGGGCTCCACCTGGACGCCCAGCGCATCCTCCATGGCCCGGCAGGCGCTCATCAGGTAGGCCACCGGGCAGATGCCGCAAATGCGCGAGGTGATGTCGGGGGCCTCCAGGTAGGAGCGCCCGCGCAGGAGCGCCTCGAAGAAGCGAGGCGGCTCGAAGATGGAGAGGCGCACGTCGGTGACCCGCTCGCCCTCCAGCCGGACGGAGAGCGAGGCCTCCCCCTCCACGCGGGTGAGGTAGTCCACCTCGAGGGTGCGCGTCCTACTCTTCATGGCGCTGACTCTCCTCGCGGAACGCGGGGGCGTTCGCGTTGAAGTTGCGGAAGGCGCGGAGCACCTCCACCTCCGAGTAGCCGGCGGCCCGGAAGGCCCGCGCCAGCGAGGCGGTGTTGGGCGTCTCCATGGGACCGAAGCAGCCGTAGCAGCCGCGCAGGTAGGTGGGGCAGAGCGCGCCACAGCCCGCGTGCGTCACCGGCCCCAGGCAGGGTGTGCCCGTCACCATGACGCATACGTTGCCGCGCAGCTTGCACTCCACGCACACGCTGTGGGCGGACACGTTCGGCTTGCGTCCCAGGAGATACGCGCTGAGCACCTCCAGGAGCTGCCGCTTGTTGATGGGGCAGCCGCGCAACTCGAAGTCCACCGGCACGTTGTCCGCGATAGCGGTGGAGGTGGCCAGGGTGTCGATGTACTCGGGCCTCGCGTAGACGATGGAGAGGAACTCCTTCACGTCCCGGAAGTTGCGCAGCGCCTGGATGCCGCCGGCGGTGGCACAGGCACCGATGCTGACGAGCCGGCGCGAGGCGCGCCGCACCTCGCGGATGCGCTCGACGTCCTCGGGCGTGGTGATGGAGCCGTCCACGAGCGACACGTCGTAGGGCCCCTTCAACGCCACGCTGGTGGCCTCGGCGAAGTAGACGATTCGCACCGCGTCCGCGAGGGAGAGCAGCTCCTCCTCCAGGTTCAGCAGGGAGAGCTGGCACCCGTCACAGGAGGCGAACTTCCAGACGGCGAGCGTGGGCTTCTTCCGGCGCGCCATGTCACACCTCGCGGCGGGTGAAGAAGGGACGAAGGCGCTCATAGGGGAGCACCGGCCCGTCCTTGCAGATGAAGAAGGGGACGAGCTGGCAGTGCCCGCAGAAGCCCACGGCGCACCGCATGTTGCGCTCCATGGAGAGGTGGATGCGCGAGTCGGGCACGCCCAGCCGCTCCAGCTCGCGCACGGTGTAGCGCATCATCACCTCGGGGCCGCACACCAGGGCCACGGTGCGCGAGGGCTCCAGCTCCACGT
>QKJM01000173.1 GCA_003249315.1 Archangium sp. | reverse complement strand
GCCCCTCGCTCCCTCCGGGTGCCGACATCATCGTGGACTACAAGGGCTCGCGCCGGCCTCCCTCGGACCACGACTACTGGCAGCAGGGCGACTGGCAGCTCCAGACGTACGCCTGGCTGCGCTCCCGCCAGGTCAACGCCCGCCCCGTGGCGGCGGGGGTGCTCCTGTACATCAACGAGCTCGCCCCGAGCGATCAGGATCTCTCGGAGCTCCAGCGCGAGGTCCGCGCCGGGCGCACGGACGTGGCGCCGGTGCCCGGCACCCACGATGCCTATGAGCTCAACACCTGGAGGCCCGGAGCCGCGACGCCCCTGTTCACCCCGGGCCTGCTGCTCGCGCGGATGATTCGCGTGGTGCCCATCACCCCGCCGAGCATGGACACGGCGGTGGCGGCCTTCGACGGGGTCGTTCAACGGATAGAGAGCTGCGTCGCGAGCGAGGCAGCGCACGGCAACATCCCCCGCCACTGGCCCACCAACGGAGATGAGCCCACCTGCGACGCCTGTGACTTCCGGCACTTCTGTCCCGGCCCGTTCCAGCACCGGGGCAAGCCGTATACTCCCGGGGCGCCCACCGCGCCGTAACGCCCCAGGGCAGAGGTGCCTTCAGCGGACCGCGGCGGAGATCTTCTTGAACTCGGGAGTCCCCGCGCACCCGAGCATGTCGAAGAGGGCCGCCTCCACGGTGACGAGGTGAGCCCCGACCTCGCGACACATCTCCAGGCCCACCCGGCGATCCTCCGGGTTGCGCGAGATCACCGCGTCCGCGCAGAGGAACGGGGTGTAGCCCTTGTCGACCAGATCCCTCACCGTCTGGAAGACGCAGATGTGCGTCTCCATGCCGATGACCAGCACCTGCTTGCGCTCGCCGAGCTTCGCGGCCACGTCCGGCACACAGGCCGTGAAGTCCATCTTCTCCACTGGCGAGTAGTCCCCCAGCCGCATGCGCACCAGCGAGTGCGTGGGCCCCAGGCCCTTGGGGTACTGCTCGGTGACGTGGATGGGCAACTCCAGGGCCCTGGCGCCCTCGATGGCGGCGTTGGAGCGGTTGAGCATCCGGTCGAGCGTGTCGCGCTCCATGGCGGCGCACATGCGCTCCTGGATGTCGACGACGAGCAGGGAAGCCTGCTCTCTCTTGAGTCGGAAGGTAGGCATGCGGGCAGTGTCGCAAGCAGGGGGCGAGTTGGCCAGCGGTGGACGCATCGAAGCAGTGACTCGTTGACGCTCCGCGTCCCTGACCCCAAGCTCCGCGGCATGAATGGTCACGCACGCAACCTGATGACCGCGCCTGTGAAGTCCGTCACCCCGGAGACCCCTCTCTCGGACGTCGCCACACTGCTGGCCGAGGGGCATATCGGCGGCGTCCCGGTGACGAACGCCGAGCTCCACGTCCTGGGAATCATCAGCGAGTGGGACATCATGGGCGCCCTGCTCTCGGGGTCCTCGCTGAGCACCCCCGCGTCGGAGGTGATGTCCTCCCCCGTCCACACCGTCGACGAGTTCGATCTCTCCGACGAGGTGATGGAGCTCTTCCGCAAACACCGCATCCACCACCTCCCGGTGGTTCGCGAAGGAAAGCTGCTGGGCATCATCACTCCCGCGGATGTGATCCGACACCTGGCGAGCACCCTGCCCCAGCCCAAACAAGCGGGCTGAGCGAGACTTCGGCAAGCGGCTGCGCTAAGGGGAGCGGCATGAGCAATCCCCTGCCACTGGACGACTGGGGAGGTCATGGGCCCGTCCTCCACCTCGCGCATGCCAATGGCTTCCCGCCCGCCGCCTATCGCAAGCTGATCGAGGTGCTGAAGACGCGCTACCACGTCGTCAGCATGCGTACGCGCTGCCTGGTGCCAGGGATGAATCCGAACGAGGTCCAGGGATGGGAGGACCTGGCCGACGATCTGGTCGCCAGCCTGCGGGCGCACGGTCTGGAGGGCATCATCGGCGTGGGCCACAGCATGGGCAGCGTGTACACCCTGCTCGGCCAGGTGAAGAACCCCAGGCTCTTCCGGAGCCTGGTGGCGTTGGATCCGGTGCTGTTCACCGGCGGACGAGCCTGTGTGCTGAGCGCGGCGAGGCTGCTCGGTCTATCCGAGAAGATTCCTCCCACGAGCCTGGCCCTCCGCCGCCGCGAGTACTGGAACTCCCGCGAGCAGGTCGCCGAGAGCTACCGCAGGAAGCCCCTCTTCCAGCGGTGGGACGCGGAGAGCTTCCAGGACTACCTCACCCACGGCTTCACGGAGACCCCCGAGGGCGGCGTCCGGCTCACCATCTCCAAGGACTGGGAGGTCCGCCTCTTCAAGACGTCCCCCAATCGGATATGGCACCACCTGCGCACCATCTCCGTGCCGACGCTGGTGCTGCGAGCGGAGGACTCGGACACGCTCTCGCGGGCCGCCTTCAGGCGCATCCAGCGCACGATCCCCGGCGTCCGCACCGAGGAGCTGCCCGACACCGGCCACCTCTTCCCGCTGGAGAAGCCGGAGCTATGTGGACAGCGCATCCTCGAGTTTCTTGCCTCTGACGGCGCGCTCCAGGGAGTGGAGCGGGATGAGGTTGGAGCGCCCAGCCTCCTCTGAGTCGCGACTCTCGCGGCTGGAGAGGAAGGAGCGGGCGCGGCGCAGCTCCGGCAGGTGAGGGTCCGCCTCGCGCCAGCACTCCAGGAAGGAAGAGAAGGCCTGGGCCGCCTCCTCGAAGGCCCCACCGGCCACCCGCGTCTCGGCCAGGAGGAACCAGGCGTGGCCACACCCGGGCCGCTCATGGACGAGTTCCTCGGCCAGCTCCAGCGCCTTGTCGTGCCGGCCCGCCCTCAGCCGCGCACGAGTCAGCGTATCGCGAACCGGACGCGAGAAGGCCGCGGGCCCCACCACGCGCAATCGACGCTCCAGCCGCAGGGCACGGATGAGCGTGGCCTCGGCACGGGCGTGAGCGCCCTGACGCGACTCCAGCGCGCCCCGCAGCTCGCAGGCCGCCAGCTCCACCAGCCGGGCCACATCGCGCGGACACAGCACCCGGGCCTCGCCCTTGCGCGCCTCGGCCAGCGGAGGGAGGAGCCCCTCGAGGGCCTCGCACGCCCGCTCCGCCTCCTGGAGCCGTCCCGACTCCAGGCCCCGCAGCCCGCGGCCATACGTCTCCATCCCCGCCAGCAGCCCCCGCTCGGCCACCGTCGCCTCCTCGCCGGGCACCACCCGCACCTCCGCCGCCGCCCGCCAGAAGCCGAAGCGCAGGTGCAGGCCGGAGAGCGTCCCGGCCGCGAAGGCGAGCGCCTGCCCGAGGTGCGGCACCTCCGACTCCACGCGCGCGCGCAGACGGCGCGCCCAGGCCTGGGCCTCGCCATAGCGCCCGGCCTCCGCGCAGGCCTCGGCGAGCAGACGCAGCGCCAGCCCGGCCACCGGAGCGGCCGTCTCCGGAAGGGACTCGATGATGCGCCACACATCCTCCGCGGCCACCGCCGCCTCCAGCACCTCGCGCGCCTCCCGCGTGTGGCCGAGCCGCAGCAGCAGCCGCCCGGAGCCGAGCAGGGCCGTCCCTACCCGGGGTGCCAGCAACCTCAGGCGGCGCGCGCTCTCCAGCGCGGCCTCGGGACGTCCGCCATCCACCATCGACTGCACCCACGCATGGTGGACGCCCTCGTGGTCCGGGTGCGTGCGCAGGAGATCCCGTAACAGCGCCTGCGCGTAGGGCTGCCCGAGTCCAGGGCGCCCGTTCGGTTCGTAGCCATCCGCGAGGAAGCCCGCAAGCAGCAGCCGCGCCTCGCCATCCTCCGGGTAGCGATCGATGAGGGCTTCCATCTCCCGGACGAAGCCATGGCGACCGTTGGCCGGGCCCTTGTCCGCCAGGAAGGTGGCCGCGACGATGTAGCGCTGCTCCACATCCGTCGCCCGCTCGCTGAGGGAGAGCGCCCGGGAGACGGCCTCCGCCCGGGCCGCCGCGTGGCGAGCGCCCTGCCCCCGCGTCAGCGCCAGGCCCCAGTACGCCATGGCGAGCCGAGGATCCAACCGCGCCGCCTCGGCGAAGGAGCGCCGCGCCTCGGCACTCCACCCCAGGTGCAGCAGGCACAGGCCCTGATCGAAGTACGCCTGGGCCTGGGGTATCCAGGTGCTCACCCGCAGGTGCGCGCATCCCAGCCCCTCGCGCAACGGAGGCGTCGGCAGCTCCGCGTCTGGGACATCGTCCCAGGGGCCACTGGTGAAGATGGAAGGCTCTTCGGCTCGCAGGTATCGCGCCAACATGGTTGTCCTCGCTCAGGCCCCGGCAACCGGGGCGGAAGAATCGTCCACAACGGTCGACAGCGCGGTGACGCGCTCGGCAAGCCGCCCCCACGCCGACGCCAACGCCTCCACGGGCACGGGCGAAGCCTTGCGCCGTGCCGCGAGGCACTCATGCCTCCAGCTACTTCCCGCCAACGACACCACCCACTCCTCGTACCCCGCCATCCATCTGGCCAGGGCCACCACCGCCGCGCGCGCGGCCTGGCACTCGCTCAGGGAGGAGGGCGGACGCGGAATGCCGAGCCCCGCCGCCTGGAAGACGGGCCACCGCACCCCGGCCTCATCCACCAGCAGCGGGGCGAAACCATCGCGCGGCACGTACACGGCCTCACCGCACAGCCGGCACAACGCCCCAAAACCCCACAACGTGAGGGCTCCTCCCCCGGACAGCACGCCCGAATAGGCGCTGGTGCCCTGCTGCCCCACTGGAATGCGCTCGCGGACGAGCCCGTGACGCAACAACAGGTTCCCCTCGTGGCCCACGTCGCGACCGAGGCACCACAAGGAGACATCGAACAACCGCTCCCCCTCGCGAAGCACGTCTCGAGGGAAGGTCTGGGAAGGGAGGGAGCCCATCATCGATCTCCTCAGTGCCCCTCTTCGTGCGCGGCCTCTTCGATGACCAGCGACACGGCGGGCTCCGTGGTGGGCCCGAAGGTAAGCGTGTACGTCCCCACCTCCAGCGGCACCACGTGCCGTCCCTTCACCTCACCGCATACAGTCGAGCTCTTCGTGCTCTCCTCGAAGCTCACCGCCCCGCCCGCGGAGTCGGTCACCTTCATCGGAATGTCCGCACCGAGGAAGAGGATGTAGTCACCGGCCTCCCCCGCCGCGAACGACACCGCCCCCCCCTTGCCCCCGCTCGCATCCACCAGGGTGATGTCGTAGCGCTTGTGGTCATTGCTCACGGCCGGCGCGCCGGTGCTCGCCGTGGTCGCCGTCACCGGAGTGGCGGGCCCCTCCTGGAGGTGCTCGCACGCTTCGACATCGCCCTCGGGCACCTCGCCGCAACCGAGGAGCAACGCGGTGGACAGCAGACACGTGGATAGCAGCTTCTTCGTCATGATGTGTGAACTCCGTGTGGACTGCGTGGATTGAAAAGCCCCCCACGCTCCCGCCCCGATGACGGCCCGTGCGTGAGGGATGGCATGGCGCTCATGCACGGGTTGCTCCTTCGGCCGCGAGGGCGCGGCCCGTGGAGCATGTGCATGTCCGGCCGCACGAAGACGTTCTCCGGGCGCCGGGTACGAGGATGTCGTGGGAACTCGAAGGGGGACGATTCGGGGATGGGGCCGCGAAGGTGGGAAACCCCTCACACGGGCCCAACCCTATCGGGCGAAATACCCTCACCCCGTCCCTCTCCCGGAGGGAGAGGGTCAGATGCTCGGTGGTGAGGACTTGGGCGCCAGGTGCAGCCACTCCACCTGCGGCTCCACGTCACCCCGGCCCGCCACCCGCACAAGCTCTGTCGGGGCTGGCACTTCTTCGGACAGCGTCACTTCGACCGACGGCGGCGCCACCCGGCGAAGCGCGGTGTGCGTACAATGCACGTCCGCGCCATGCACCACGGCCACCGCATCCGTCCGCGTCAGGCGCTCATCGGTGAACGAGGCAAGCACCCTCTTCGGCCCGTGCCCCCGCTCCACCACGTCCCCATGCACCATCTCGCCGTGCTCCAGGCACGTGCGGTGCTGCACCAGGGCGAAGTGCGCCGCGCTGCCCAGGTACGCCAGCGTACAGACCAGCACCAGCGGCAGCGCCAGCAGGCGCGACCCTCGGTGCATCCCTGGCTCCTGGTGGTAGTGGCGGCTCACGGCAACACGGTTTCAACAACGATGCGGTTGCTACTATCTACGCGAGGGCACCCGAGCGCGCAAGGTGCCCTCGTACGTCCCGCACGGACGTTCAGACGGCGTACCCCATCGCACCCGCCTTCATCGGCGCCTCCGGATCCAACATCACGTTCACGCACGCCACCGTGCCGCTGGCCAGCGCGCGCTCGAGCGCGGGGCGGATCTGTCCCGGCTCCGTCACGTACTCCCCGTGGCCGCCCAGCGCCTCCACCACCTTGTCGTAGCGGGTAGGTGCCAGCAGCGTGGCCGGCGACTTGTCCTCGCCGAACATCTGCACCTGCGGCAGACGGATCTGGCCCCAGGCGGCGTCGTTGCCCACCACGCACACCATGGGCAGCTTGAAGCGCAGCGCCGTCTCGAAGTCCATGCCGTTGAAGCCGAACGAGCCGTCCCCCTGTACCACCCAGTGCGTGCGCTCCGGGTGCAGCGCCTTCGAGGCGATGGCGAAGGGCGCCCCTACTCCCAGGCACCCGAGCGGACCTGGATCCAACCACCGCCCCGGCTGCCGCAGCTCCAGCACCTTGGCCGCCATGGCCACCCAGTTGCCGCCATCCGCGATGAAGACCGGATCCTGCCCCGGCCCGTTGGCCACGTCCGACAGCTCCTTCGCCAGCCGATAGTGGTGGATGGGCATGCTGTCGCTCTTCGTCCACTCCTCCAGGTTGCGCTGCTTCTTGTCCTCGCGGGCGCGCAGCTCGGAGAGGAACGTCTCCCGCTTCAGCTTCGGCGCCGCGTCCGCGAAGGCCGAGAGCGCGCTGTAGCTGTCCGCGATGATGCCCACTTCCACCGGCCGGTTGCGCCCCACCTCCGTGGGATCGATGTCCACCTGGACGATCTTCGACTCCGCGCTGAAGGTGGGCTCGGCGCCGTAGTTGAGCCGGAAGTCGAAGGGCGTACCAATGACGAACACCACGTCCGCCGCGCTCAGCGCATCCTTCCGAGTGTGCTGGAAGAAGAGCGGGTGGCCCGCCGGCAGGCAGCCTCGCCCCGCCCCGTTGAGGTACACCGGCACCTGCGCCGTCTCCGCGAAGCGCCGAAGCGCCTCCCACGCCCCGTCCCAGTACACCGACGAGCCGGCGATGATGGCCGGGCGCTCGGCCGCCTTCAGCAGCGCCATGGCCTCGTCCACCTTGCGAGGATCCGGCACCAGCCGCGCGTCCGTCCGGTAGCGCTCGGGCAGCTTCACCTCCGCGTCGTCCACTCCGTTGCAGAGCACGTCCCAGGCCAGCTCCAGGAAGACCGGCCCCGGCCGCCCGGACATCGCCACCCGGAAGGCCTTGGCCAGGTACAGCGGCACCAGCTCCGGCGTGGGTATCCGGTCCGACCACTTGGAGATCCGGTGGAACAGATCCACCTGCTCCATCTCCTGCAGCGAGCCGCGGCTCTGGTTGAAGATGGGGGCCGCACCGCCCAACAGCACCATGGGCGAGTTGGCCGCGTTGGCGTTGGCCACCCCGGTGAGAGCATCCGTCACCCCGGGACCTGCCGTCACCACCGCCACCCCCACCCCGCGCGTCACCCGGGCGTAGGCGTCCGCCGCGTGCGCCGCCGCCTGCTCGTGGCGGGTGTCGATGACCTGGATGCCCTC
>QKJM01000143.1 GCA_003249315.1 Archangium sp. | reverse complement strand
TGCCGCGACCCATTCGTCGCGGTGAGGCAATGCAATGAAGTCTTCCTTTTCGGAAGTTGTCCATCCCAGGCGCAATCCCGGGAGCGCGCGTTCCATTCCGTGGATGATGGTGAGAGGCCGCCTATCGTCGCCCACGAGCGCAGGCGCATAGATGATGATGCCAAGCTCGGTGTGACCAGACGTCATTTCAGCACCAGTCCATGACGACGACCTTGAGGGAGCGATCCGCGAACAGCAACGCGGCCTTGTGCGCTTCGCTTCGCACGCCAACAATGAAGTCGTACCCGCATTCCTTTGCGAGTCTGGCCTCGCGTTGGATTTCGCCCAGTTTCATTTTGACAAAAAACCTCTGAGAGTGAGGGGAGTGCTTGTCGAAGTCATCCGTCTTGACGTCCCAAAGCGTGCGCGTGGCCAGTTGCAGCGCGTCGTAGTCCTTTCCGTTGACGCGCACGTCCCAACCAGGGAAGCTGTTGTTCGGAATTCCGTCGGCGCACTTGTTATGATCGTTGTTTCCGCCTCGATGCGGCACCGGGATGGGCTCGCACCGTCGGCGGCGCTCTCGCTCCGAGGCCTCGATTGGCCCCTGGGGAGGGAGATCCGGTCCTCTTGGCTCCGGCTTGGGCTTCTGTTTCGGCGAGGGGTCCTGCGGGGCGGGCCTCGTTTCAGGCGCGGGCCTCGTTTCAGGCGCGGGCCTTACCTCGGGGCGGCCCCTGCTCAGCTCATACGCCTCCAGCGCCTCTTTGATGGCGAATCCCACCACCACCACGCCCGCGACAACAACCGTTCCCACGATGATCTCCGGGGCCGCGAGGACGCAGAGTCCGAGCCCCAGGGCGGCGGCACCCGTTGAGGCCACGGCGCATCTTCCGGTGGGGTCGTGAAATTCGAGCCGGTCATGGTCGAGGGAATGAAAGCACCGCTCCGCCAGCACGGGCCAAGGCTCGGAAGCCTCCTGGACGGCGCACCGCCCCCCGTCCGTCCACGGCAGCTCCGCCGCTCTCTGGAGGTTGGAGAGCCGCGTATCCCGGGCCGCTGGCGCTCTTGGGCTCGGCGCTGGCGTAGCACAGGCCGAGACAGAGAGAAGAAGTGCGAGGCACGCGCGAAGACGCACGGTCACGTCCTTTCATCAAGCGAGGGGCGGGCCCGAGGCGGGCCCGAGGCGGGCCCGTTGGGGAGTATGCCAGCAAGTGGGCACACCTGCCGAAGCTCGGGGCCAGTGAGGATGGAGGCGGCACACCCGGCACCTCCTCCCCAGAGCAGGCACCCGAGCCGGAGGAGGAGGGCGTGCGGACATTGAGAGCATGAAGGATTGGAACGTGGTGGTGACCCTTCGAGGGAGGGAGTTCGGCCGGGCACTCGGCTACCTGCGGCGGTTCGGGGAGGTGGCCCCGAGCGGCTTCTTCAACGTGCTGGTGATGAAGGTGGAGGACCCGCGGGCCTTCCTGGAGCATCTGCGCGCCCAGGCGGAGCAATTCCCGGAGAGCGTGCGGTTCCTGGCGCGGGTGACGCCGGTGGCTCGGACCTTCGCCTTCCACTCGACCGAGGAGTTCGAGTCCCGAGCGAGGGAGATACTGGAGGAGCTGGCCCCGGCGCTCGCTGGCAAGTCCTTCCACGTGCGCGTGCATCGCCGGGGCTTCAAGGGCCGGCTCCACAGCCTGGACGAAGAGCATGTGCTGGACGATGCGCTGCTGGATCGACTGCGAGAGGCGGGTGCTCCGGGGCGCCTCGCGTTCGAGGACCCGGATGCGGTGGTGACGGTGGAGACGGTGGGGACGCAGGCGGGCACGTCCGTGTGGACGCGCGAGGAGGTGTACCGCCATCCCTTCCTGCACCCGGACTGAGCTTCATGCGCCCTGGCGAGGGGGACGAGGATCCTACCGGACCTGATCGCCGCGGACTGACATCCGGACAGGATGCGCCATCGCTCGTTCCTCGTGTTGCCCCTTCCTCTCCTGCCGTGGTTTAAACGTCCGACCCTCGCGTCCAGCCGAGGGGAGAACGCACCGACCGAGGAACGAGCATGGGAGGCAGGCTCCAGGATCTCATCGTCAAGACGGTCGGGCCGCAGCTCGTGGAGCACACGCCCGAGGGCTTCAAGCAGGCCCTTCGCAAGTCGACCCAGTTCATCGGCAAGAACCTCCCCCGGGAGGCCTATTACAAGCTGACGCCCGTGGCGAAGCTGGAGAAGTGGACTGGCATACCCTTCAGCCAGTTCTTCGCGCCGTTGAACCGGAACAAGACGCTCCAGTGGCTGGACTCGTGCGCGGAGCGGGTGGACGAGGCGACGTCTCGGATCGACGTCATTCCGTCGGAAATGAGGATGGTGCGCTTCACCCCCAACTCGCTGGTGGAGAAGCTGGGGGAGTCGGTCGTGACGATGTCCGCCAAGGCGAGCCCGCTCGGCAAGCTCCTGGCCGAACCCGCCGTGGACTCCCTGGGGAGTGCGTTCGCCTCGACCCTTCTCAGCAAGACGACGAGTCGCCTCACCCCCCTGAACGAGTGGCGCAAGGGCCTGGGGTTGGCGGTCCGGCGCGGGAGGCAGTCGGATACCGAGCGCACGGTGGGCTTCGTCCTGCGGATGGTGAAGTTCGAGAACCCCCAGCAGGCCGCGAAGACCCTCTTCACGTTCCTCGTCTCCTGGTCGCTGTACCAGGTGTATTTCTTCTTCGCGACGCCCGAGGTGCCTCTGGGGCTGCCGGAGCCGGGCAAGGCGAAGACCGAGCAGTACCAGCCGTCGCCCCCCGGGCCCGGAACGCTACAGAAGCTTCCCGTGCGTCTGCCTCCTCGGCTCGACGGAGGCACGTACTACCTCGTGCGCTGCCTGGCCTGTCAGAACGTGTACATCATCGAGACGTGGGCGCAGCTCCAGCGCGTCGTCGTCTTCGATGACCTGACGGACACGTATCTTTCGTACTGCACGAAGTGCAAGGCGTTCCGGCCGGTGGAGGTGCGTCTCCTGGGCCAGTGAGGAGGGCGCTCCGAGTCGTACGACCTTCTCCGGACATCCCCCCACACTGACGTCAGGGCCTTCTTTCGAGAAGAGTGGCCCTGCCTTGCCCGGAATTTCGAGTCACGGGTCCAAGCCGGTGTGCCCCCCCCAACGGCCACTGGCCACGCGGGAAGGGGCATGGTCACTCCCCGGGGCCACACCGCCCCGAGCGGAGTCACCTCTCTCGTACCGAGGAGACACCCGTGACTCGACGTTCCAGGATGTCAGATACCGTTCCGCGCCATCTCCTGATGGGATGGGCGGCGCTCCTGCTGGGAGGCTGTGGGGGCCTTCCGGGCACGCAGCAGGGCGAGGAGGCCACGCCCGTGCCTCGCTCTCAGAGCGCGGCCCTCAGCGCCACCGACCTGTGTGCGCCTGCTCCCGCGGCCCAGGTCGTCAGCGGCGACACTGTGTACCACCGCTACTCGACCTCCAGGACCTGGGTGTCCGCCAAGGCGGACTGCGAGGCCATGGGAGGCCGGCTCGCCGTGCCCACCAGCGCCAGCGTCAACGACCTCATCAGCTCCATCAATGGTGGGGCGCTCATGCACATCGGCCTGCAGCAGAGCTCCGGGCAGTCGGGCACCGCCGATGGCTGGCTCACCGTGGAGGGCGACACGCCCAACTACTTCAACTGGAACACGGGAGAGCCCAACGACAAGGATGGCTACGAGAACAGCTTTCAGAATTGCGGCCGGATGTGGGCCAGCGGCACCTGGGACGACATCTCCTGCACCGGCAGCGCCAGCCAGTACGTGTGTGAGTTCGGCGCGGAGCCCGTCACCTGCGGCGGCGGCGCCACCTGCGACCTGTCCGCCGACTCCACCTACCGCTGCCAGTGCCCGACGGGACAGCGCTATGACGTGGAGACCCATGATTGCCTCGGCGGTCCGCTGAGCCTCGAGGTCAACAGCCTGGACGTGGATCAGGCCGCCAGCGGCAAGGTCTTCGTCAACTTCCCCCTGCACGCCCGGGTCGGTCTCAAGGCCACCGGCAACGCCAACAGCCTGGTGGTCTCGGTCGGTCTGATGCAGAAGCCGAGCGGCCCCAACGCCCCGCCCGAGGAGCTGGCGAACCTCCAGAGCTGTCTGGTGGGAGGCACCCGCGTCCACGTCACGGGTGACGGCAGCCTGCAGTACGTGGACATCGAGGGCATCGTCCCGCCCGAGTGCCTGGGGACGGATCCTCAGCGCATGGCCAACTTCTTCGTCCTGCTCGATGGCGCCGACGAGTACACCACCGAGGAGGACAAGTGGCTCGTCTTCAACGAGAAGGAGGCCCAGACGCCGATCGGCCAGGCCTGCACCACGACGGATCCCATGACGGGCCTGCCGCGCCCGGGCTGCGTCATCAACGTGAACATCCTGCCGTCCCCCGGCCTGGACATCGCCATGCTCGAGGCCACGCCGGACTCGTCGGTGGCGGTGTTGGATCCGCTCGGCGAGCACGGCGACGTGCGCCCGGGTGGGAGCGAGGCTCCGCGGCCCCTGCTCATCGCCGACCTCCGCGTCACCGCCTTCGGTCGTGACTTCGACGACCCCAACTCCAGCACCCTGCCCGGCATGGTGGACCTCGCCTATGACATCGTCGCCCAGCCCGACAATGCCCAGGTGGGGTGGAAGCGGCTCGATGCCAACCCCGAGGCGCTCCACGCGCCCATCGGTAATCTCACGCCCGGCGAGGAGCTCCAGCTCGACGCGAGGCTTCATCCCACTCCTGAGTTCCGCGACCTCACCCTCCCGGGCGGCCCATGGGCCGGCGTCCAGGACTTCAAGGTGCGTGCCTGCGCCCTCATCCCCTTCCCCGAGCAGGGAGACCCGATGGTGGCGGGCCCCAACGGGACGCTCAACAACTGCAAGGAATTCACCGTCCGCGTCGTGCCGGGCCAGTTCTCCTCCAACTCGGCCACCTCGTACGCGGTGACGAAGACCTACAGCAAGTCCTTCGGCTCCTCGAGCACCATCAAGCTCTCCCTCTCGGGTGGCTCGACGAACAACTTCGACCTGACCGGGGCCTACTCGGACAACGATGCCAAGGCGACCATCAGCAGCTTCTTCGGCAGCTTCACCATGCTGGATGCCTGGGGTGATGCCTCGGCCACCGTCTCGCCGGCGGAGGCCTCGGTGGACACCGGCTTCAAGGTGTTCGGCATCTCCCTGCTGAGCTACGCCAAGAGCGCGGGCACCGTCAGCTACTCCAAGGACATCAACTACACCAAGGAGAAGTGTCTCACATACTCGTACGGGGTGGTGATCGCCACCATCGACATCTCGGGTTGCTTCACCGCCTCGGCGGGCCTGGACGTGGGCTTCACCGCCTCGGCGACCAGCATCGCCCCTCAGGTGCGCCCCTACGCCAGCGCCACCCTCAGCGTGAGTGGAACGCTCAATCTCTCCCTCTACAAGGCCACGCTCTCCGCCACCATCACCATCCTCGGGCTCAACACCGGGAGCAGCGATGGTGTCAATGCTTCGCTCTCCTTCGTCATCAACAGCCTCAGCCCCGCGAAGCTCACCATCGCCTTCGATACGTATACACGCTTCCGTATCTCCACACTGGACGGCAGCATCGACCTGACCATCGAGCAGCTCGAGGCCAACTGGTGCAAGAAGAAGATATGGGGCGTGAGCGTCTACTACGTGTGCTGGGGCTACGACACGCTCGCTGAGTACAACCTGTTCAGCTACGACGGGTACTCATACACGACGACACTGCTGGACCGCAGCGGCTCGGCCATCACCCTTCAGTAACGAGAGGATCGCGACCATGACCCGCCGCACCCCCCTCATCCTCGGAATCCTCGTCCTCGGTCTCGCCGTCGTCTACGCCCTGGTGCAGCCCTCGCGGCCCGCTCCAGAGCCCGTCACGGCACCCCGGCGTCCACTCTCCTGCCGGCTGTCGGCCGGAGAGGAGCTCGCCTTCCACGTGCGTGCGACCAGCTCCGCGCGCGCGGAGGAGACCGCGTCGCCCCAGCAACTCGACATGGAGGCCACGCTGTGGTGGCGCGTCGTCGAGGAGCCTTCCTCCGGGGGTTGGGTCGTGGCCGCGACCTTGTCCGATGTGCGGTTCCTCGAGGGCGGCGCGGCGGAGCAAGACCGTCGCGCCGCACTCGAGGCGCCCTTCCTCTTCAAGATGGACCGCGACTGTCGCTTCCGCGACTTCGCTTTCGACTCCTCCACCGGCGCCGAGGAGCGCCGCCAGCTCCAGGGCCTGCTCCAGGCCTCCGAGCTCATCCTCTCGCCGCTGCCGCGTTCCCAGTGGGTCTCCCGCCACCGGGACGCGCTGGGCGCCTTCGACGCGAACTACACGCTGGAGGCCTCGGCCAGCGGGGAGGCTCCGGCCCTCACGCGCCGACGTAACCGCTACGTCAGCTCCAGCCTGCCCAAGCTCCCGCCTCAGATGGGGGGCCGGGTGCGCGTGGACGTGCTCGCCTCCGAGGTCCATGCCACGCTGGACGCCCGGGGGCGCTGGGTGAGCCACCTCACTGGCAGCGAGCACCTGCGTGTGTGGATGGGCCAGAAGCTCCTCAGCGAGGTGCTCTCCACGGTGTCCTTCGAGCGCATGGAGGGAATGCGCGGGGCTCCGGAGGCCCTGGCCCTCCTCGACTCGGAGCGCTTCGCCTGGGGAGACGCTCCCGCGGCGGATGGAAACTCCCCGAGACTGCCGCCTCCGCCCGAGCCGGCTCTGGCCTCGATGTCCCTGGATGGGGCGCTCGCCGACTTCGCCGCCAGGCTCGGACAGGGCCCGAAGGGTGTGCATGAGGGGACGGATCGCCTCGCCAGCTACCTGTCCGTCCACCCGGAGGCCATCCCCGTCCTGCTCACCCGGCTGCGCGAGGGTTCGCTGCCCGAGCAGCTCCAGTCCGCCCTCTTCCTCGCGCTGGAGAAGACGGGCACCCTGGCCGCGGAGAGCGGGCTCGGCGCGGCGCTGGCGGATCGGGGCCTGGACACCATGAATCGCATGCGTGCCGCCGCCGCGCTCCAGGACATTCCTCGTCCGTCCGAGCGCACCGCGACCACCCTCATCCAGCAGTCCCGGGCCAGCCGCTCGGAGCCCGAGGAGCGACAGGTGGCCGACGCCGCCCTGCTGGCGCTCGGGGCGCTCTCGCACCGCGTGGACGCCCGGCAGCCCGAGGTGGCCCGCATGGCGCATGGGGAGCTGGAGCTGCGCCTGAGCGGGGCTCGCGAGTCCGAGGACGTGGTGGTGGCGCTCGCCGCCATCGGCAACTCGGGGGACGAGTCCTTCGCCGGCACGCTCGAGCGCTACACGGAGGATGATTCGCCGGTGGTGCGTGCCCATGCGGCCCGGGCCTGGCGTCGCATGGAGTCCGACACCCTGGAGCCGGTGCTGGCGGGCTGGCTCGGGCAGGAGCCGGATGCGCGGGTGCGCCGGGCCATCGCCGATTCGCTCGCCGAGAACGTGCATGAGGCAGGTCGCCCCGCCTCGTCCGTGGTCCTCACGGCGGCCGCCGCCCGGCTCGCCACGGAGACGGACGTGCAGACGCGCGCCGCGCTCATCGCCCTCCTGGGCTCGTCCGCCGAGACCGATGCGTCCGCCAGGCTCGCCCTGGTCCAGCAGTTCCACCGGGAGCAGGTGCCCGACCTGCAGGTGCTCATCGGCCGCTTCGTCCGCGCGGAGGAGTTGCGCTAGGGCGACTCCTCCCAGCGCACCGCCGGGTGTCGGCGCATGACCCGGAACTGGCTCGTGCTGAAGCCGGCGGTTGCTGCGGT
>QKJM01000976.1 GCA_003249315.1 Archangium sp. | reverse complement strand
GGAGAGCCGGAGGCGGCAGGAACTCTGGCTTCTGGACCTCCGGCGCGTCGGGATTCGCAGCGCTCTCATCGACGATTTCCAGGAACTCAAGAAGCTGCTGGACCAGCTGGCACTCGGCTCACGCGGGCGGAGCGTCTTCATCACCGGCGCTCACTCCTCAGGTGACGCGAAGGCCGTTGATGTGGGTAAGCTCCTCGCGAGCAGCCCGGACGTCGTCCTTATTGACGGGCAGTCGGAGGGGATTGGACGTGCCGCCGCCAATGCCTTCGGGACGGCATGCGTCCATGCCCATACCGACATCCGGGATCGCATTCGGTACTTCCCGAATCCTTACGCGTTCAACCCTGCCTTCGCGAACGATGACGCGCTCCTCGGCCAGCTGAAGCAGTGGAGGGCGAGCCTGCTGCGCGCGACGCACACCATGGTGGTGTTCGACGGCCGCAAGGGAACGGAGGCGGAGGTCGAGGTGGCGCGGACGCTGGGGTGTACCATCGTGCCCGTTCCCGGGGCGCCGGATGGGCTGGCGGTGCGCCTGCTCAATGATGCTGGGATTCGGAATGCGCTCCCCCCCGGGTACATCAGCGCGGCGAGTGCCAAGAGCCTTTCCGCCGAGGACATCGTGGACTGCATTCAGAGGACGTTTCGCGTATGAGCGTCGCCATCCGCTGTCCTGGGCGGGCACCGCTCGTAGTTGGCCCTGGTGAGCCGACGCGCGTTATGGCGCTCATCGGGACGAGTACCCCGGGAGGTCATGCGAGCCAGCTCCAGAAGCTAGAGGCTCTGCTGGGCCTGGACGTGCCTCCCGACGTCATCTCGGACCTGAGCATCGTGCCGGCGGCAAAGCCGCTCTGGGCGCACGTGCTGGAGGCAGGGCATCGGGCTGCGACGCTGCCGATCTACTCGGTCCGCCGCCGGGAACGGCGCATCGATCCGGAGGAACTCCTCGCGACGGCCTTGCAGCAGATGGAGGCCGGCGTCGGGCTCCTCACGATTCACCCGACGGCGAGCCGCTCCCTCGTGGAGAGAGCGCAGGCGCGCCGGGTTCCATGGACGTCGCGGGGTGGTGGGCTCGTCATCGACGACATGCTCGCCTCGGACCGGGACGAGAACGTTTACCTCCGCATCCTTCCGGACCTCGTCCAGGCCGCGGCTCGGCACGGAACCGTCCTGAGCCTCGGGGCCACCTTCCGCTCGGCCAACATCTTCGACGCGCTCGACAGCACGCAGTTGGCGGAAATCGACGCGCAGCTCGTTTTGGCAAAGCGCATTACGGATGCAGGGGTCGGTGTCGTTATCGAGTCCCCTGGGCACGCGCGTCCTGCGGACATCCGCCGGGTCGGCGTGATGCTCGCTGCGACGGGCTATCCAGTCATGCCGTTGGGGCCCATACCTACGGACGCGGCCGTGGGGTTCGACCATGTCGCTGCGGCCATTGGAGCGACACTCCTCGGGATGGAGGGCGCCGCGCACATCCTCGCCGCCGTGACGCGCGAGGAGCACACGGGTTCGGTGCCTTCGCTCTCCTCGACACTTGAGGCTGTCCGTGCGGCACAGGCCGCCGCGCACATCATCGACATCCACCGTCTGGACGCCACGGAGCTCGACGAGCGGGTGACGGCCCACCGGGCCGAGCACCACACCTGCGTGGACGGCAAGAGCACGCACGGATGTAGCCGGTGCGGCGTCACCTGCCCGCTGGTTCCTCGGACCGCTGCCGTCGCTCCCGAGGATCTCGCCGGGAGACGAGGAGGGTAGGCGCAGGAGCCGCGGGGGATGCCGGGGCTCTACGGCTTGCCGGATGGGCCGGGTGCAGCGGCTCCGTGAAGGCACCGGGTGCGGCGGGAACAAAGGACGGACAGGAGCCCCGTTGCAGTGATGGCAGGGCGCAAGCCCATGATGCTCTGGGTGCTACCCGAGCCGACGAGCAAGGGCCTGGCTGCTACGCTGACCGCCGGCCTCATCGCCTACCTCGGAGTAGATACGGTGTGGAGCCTCATTCGGGGCTGGATGAATCTGGTGGAGGCGGCGAGCCACGCCACCACCTTCGACGAGCTGCGAGAGGCCGGTGCGCGGTTCGGCAAGGTGATGGGTCAGAACGCCGCGCGCGCCTTCGTCATGCTGGCAACGGCCGCCATCGGCAACACGGTGGGACTGGCGGTGAAGGGGCCGAGGCTGCCGGGCTCCTCGCAGGCAGCGCTGCTGGCGGAGTCGCAGGGGGGCTTCCGACTCATCTCCCTGGCCGAGGTGGAGTCCGTGGCCGTTTCTTCCGAAGGGGCCTTCACCATCGCCCTGGCGCCGGGGGCGGTCGCCATGACGTCTCATGGTCTGGGGCGCGGGATTTCCGAGCCGCGGTGGAGGCGACGGGGCACGAGCACCACATCGCCACCAACAAGTGGTGGAGTTCCACCTCCCTTGGCGGTCCGTGGTTGCCGAAGTTTCAGAAGCTCTTCGCCAAGGCCGTATGTTGCTGCGAACAGGATCCGTGTCCAGGGACACAAGGGGCCTCACCCGCGCGAATATCACGAAAAGGTCTACGAGGCCCTGAAGGAGGCGACTCGAAACTGTAGCAATATCCAGCAATGCCGTGCGGATCTGGCCAAGGCGCTCGAGAAGCTGGCCAAGGAGATCGTGACTCCTTGAACCATGCTCAACAGGCTGGTTACCCGGGAATAATGACGGTAGGGATTCTTCATGCCGATGCGGTACTTCAAGCTATCTGAAGATGTCCATGTTCCTGGCAGGTGGGAGCTGGATGCGCCTATTGACTCGAAGGGGCAGGAACTCGGGTCATGGCTCTTCCTGCGTGGAGCGCCCGTTCATCTCGAGGACCCGCTCCACGTCCCCTTGTGCCAACCCGGCAAGGCGCTCGACTTCTCGCTCGCGGATGCAGGGGCCATTCCCATCGTCCACTCGAAGGTGGCGGACATCCTGGCCAGGATGGCTCCCCAGGACGTGCAACTCATTCCAGTGAGCGTGGATTCACAGAGTGAGCCATACTTTCTCGTCAATGTCATTCGCACTGTGAAGTGCATCGACGATCAGACATCTGAGGAGGTGGTGTACTGGACGCCGGAGGACGGAGTTCCGGAGAAGGTTGGCACGTACTTTTCCGTTTCCGGGATGCGCATGGACCCGATGAGGGTGGGTGATGCCAGGGTGTTCCGTACCTGGGGCTGGCACATCGCGCTCATTGTTTCCGAGGACATCAAGGAGGCATTGGAGCGCGCGGGTGTGACGGGCGTGAGTTCCAAGGAGGTCACCGGCCCGAGCGCCATCAGTCCGGAGGAGCGAGAACGGTGGCGGAAGTACCGTGAGCTGTGGCAGACGACGGACACCGCTCGCGAAGAGGTGTGGCGCACCCTGGGGAGGTTGGAGGAGGAATCCATCATCCCCATTGTCGTGGGCGGGAACTGGCCGAGCCGACGGCAGGCCCGGCGCGCCATCCGTCGCCCCGGGGGACAGTTGCTGCTGGTGACGGCGGGGCTCTCCGATCCGTTCTATGGATGGACGGAGCCATCCGTGGGCTTCGGCCTGGAGCTGGCACTGGAAACGGACGAGCCCCTCGAGAACATCGAGAAGAGCTGGCCCCTGCTGCTGCTGGAGAGGGTGGCGGACGAGCTGGCGGAGCACGAGTACGTGCGCGAGCGGGTGAAGGCGGGCTTCCTGTCCATGGAGGTGTCCGGGAGGGGCATGCCCAGGCGGCTCGTCACCGAGGAGGGCATGGTGGGCGTGCTGCTGAGCATAGAGGCGAGCACGTTGCCTCGACGCTTCACCCTGCCAGCCGGGGAGGTGCGGCTCGTCACCGTCAAGGCGCTGCTGCCGATGGAGCTGGCGTACCTCCTGGCGCATGGGAAGCAGGGCCGGGACGAACTGGTGCGCCGGTTCTCGGAGAGTGGAGAGGGGCACCTGTCCAGCGATCAGCGACGTTCGGTGGTGTAGCTTCGGTTCGGTGGTGCTACGTAGCGGGTACCCAAGCCCCCAACTCATGCGCACCCAGAAACGAACCAAGGTCCGACCGGAGCAGCTCGTCCATCCGGCGGTAGTGGCCCCGGCGAAGCAGCGGGCCCTTGAGTCCACGCCCGTCACCCTCGGTGAGATCGAGTCCCAGGGGAGAGCCGCGCACCTTCAAGCAGTCCCACTGTGGCTACCAGCAGTGGCACCGCGATGTGGACAATGAGGTCATCGACTGGCTCAGACGCAACCCCAAGGCCACGCATCAGCAGTTCATGGACAAGCTGCGCGAGATCTACAGCCGCCCAGACATGAAAGCGAGGTTCCCCCATGGATTCTGAGGCCTCTTCCCCTCGCTTCTTCGTGCTGAGAGGTGGTGAAACAGGGTTCCGTTACGAGGCCGATATCGAGAAGGCCGAGCCCGTCAACCGCGCGGATGCGCCGCGCTGCTCTCGGTGCGGCGACTTCATCGGAATGCTGATCTGGCTGCCCCCCTACCGCGTTGAACTGGAGTTGTATGGGCAGGAACTCGGGGACTTCATTGATGGCACGGGGTACGAGATCCTCATCTCCGAGCGGTTCGCGGAGGCCTTCCGGGCGGAGGGGCTCACCGGGCTGGAGGGCTTCCACCCCGTCGAGGTCCTCAAGGTGCGGCGCATGGGGAAGAGGGCGCTCAAGCCCATCACCGTTCCCCGCTACCAGGTCGTTTGGCCCTGCTACGGCCGGGGAGCGGTGGACAAGGTGCTCAACCGTGTGCGCACCTCCGAGCCGCCCACCTGCCCGGAGTGCCGCTCGTCGGGCATCGACGCCATCCATGGCTTCGTCCTGGAGCCGGGCACCTGGGGAGGGGAGGACATCTTCCGCCCCCGCGGCATGCAGGGCGACATCGTTGTCTCCGAGCACTTCAAGGATTTCGTCGAGAGGCACGGGCTGACGAACATGGTGCTCACCCCCACTGAGCAGTACGTGTGGGATCCGGGCAACCTCGGGCCCGCTCCCCTGCCCACCGCCTGATCCATGTCTCCCGAGCGCAGTCCTGATAGAACGAGCGCGCACATGACACAGCAAGAGCTCGAGTCCTACCTGTGGGGGGCGGCGGTCATCCTCCGCGGCCTCGTGGACGCTGGCGACTCCAAGCAGTTCGTCTTCCCGCTCCTCTTCTACAAGCGGCTCTCCGACGTCTGGGACGAGGGCGAGTTCGAGGCGGACTACCGCTGGCTGTCCCAGGTGTACGAGTCGGTGCAGCCCACCTCGGGCACGGGCAAGCTCATCTGGCACGCACTGGGGGCGAAGACGATCGAGCTCATCCACCAGAACGTCCACGTGGAGGCCGTGCGGGACGATCTGGAGACCCTGGTGCTGGATGCCGAGCTGCTGGAAGCGGTGATGGGCACTCCGGACCCGAAGAAGAAGTCGAAGGAGCTCGAAATCAAGCTCACGGCGCGGTTGAGGAAGCACATGGGAGCGCCGCGTTTCAAGAGGCTGTCCGAACGTCTGGAGGCATTGAAGGACCGGCACGAGCGAGGGCTTCTCAACAGCGTCGAGTTCCTCAAGCAGCTCCTGGAACTGGCGCGCGAGGTGGTCGCCGCCGAGCGGGAACTCCCGGTGGCGGAGGACGAGGACCGGAGCAAGGCGGCGCTCACCGAGCTGTTCCAGCAGGCGAAGAACGACAAGACGCCGGTGATGGTGGAGCGAATCGTCACCGACATCGATGGGATCGTGCGGCACGTGCGCTTCCCGGGCTGGCAGCAGACGAGCGCGGGAGAGCGCGAGGTGAAGAAGGCCCTGCGCAAGACACTCCTCAAGTACCAACTGCACCAGGACGAGTCGCTGTTCGACAAGGCGTACGGGTACGTGAGGCAGTACTACTGATGGGGTGGCTCTCCCAGCCTCGTCGGTTTCGTGAGAGGTCGCTGGGAGTGGGCGGAGTAGCTATGAAGGGGTTCCCCATGGATTCAGAGGCCTCGGTTGCTCCGCGTTTCTTCGTGCTGACAAAGGGCGAAATCGGGTCTCGTTACGATGCTGAGGTTTATACGGTCGATCCCGAAAACCTCGGGGATGCGCCGCGTTGCTCTCGGTGCGGCGACATCATCGGAATGCTGCCGTGGCTACCTCCCTACCGCGTCGAACTGGAACTGCACGGTCAGCAGTTCGGGGACTTCATTGATGACGCGGGGTACGAGTTCCTCATCTCAGAGCGGTTCGCCGAGGCCTTCCGGGTGGAGGGTCTCTCCGGGCTGGAGGGTTTCCACCCCGTCGAGGTTCTCCGGGTGAGGCGTAGGGGGAAGAAGGCGCTCAATCCCATCACCGTGCCCAACTACTGCGTTGTCTGGCCTTGCTACGGCCGGGGAGCGGTGGACAAGGTGCTCAACCGCGTGCGCACCTCCGAGCCGCCCATCTGCCCGGAATGTCGCTCGGCGGGCATCGATGCCATCCACGGCTTCGTCCTGGAGCCGGGCACCTGGGGAAGGGAGGACATCTTCCGCCCCCGCGGCATGCAGGGGAAAATCATCGTCTCCGAGCGCTTCAAGGACTTCGTGGAGAGGCACGGGCTGACGAACATGGTGCTCACCCCCACGGAGCAGTACGTGTGGGATCCGGGCAACCTCGGGCCCGCCCCCCTGCCCACCGCCTGAGCCGCGCCTCTCGCGTGAACCCCTGACACCGGCTGAAGGAGAAGCCCCATGCTGTCGAGTGTGTGGTTGATGGTGCTGACGCAGTTGGCCGTATGCACGCCGGGCGAGACGTCGTTGGTGTGCAGTTGCAAGGCCGGCATGGTGACCGCCTGCGTGACACTCGTAGCGGATGACGCGCGGAGAGCCGCACAGGTGTTGAACGCGGTAGAGGGGGCTCTGGCGGAACTGGATGCGCTGGAGCATGCCTCTCGGATGGCGGGAGTCCTTAGTCCCAGTCGCTGGGGCCCTCCAAGCTGCCCGACTGCAAGGGCCAGGAGCATCACCTCATCTCCCGGCGCATCGCCAGACGGTTGAATGACTATCCCACACTCAAGGGGCTTTACAAACCTCGGGATCCTCGCTTCGTGACGCGGGCCCGGGACATGCAGTCGCATTGTGGTTATCAGGAGTGGCACCGCAAGGTGGACGATGAGGTCATCGAATGGCTCGACACTACTCCTGGGGCAACGCCCAGGGAATTCATGGACAAGTTGCGTGAGATCTACAGTCGCCCGGACATGAAAGCGAGGTTCCCCCATGGATTCTGAGGCTTCTTCTTCACCGCGCTTCTTCGTGCTGACGAAGGGCGAAATCGGTTCTCGCTACGATGCCGACGCTGAAAAGGCCGAGCCCGTCAACCGTGAGGATGCGCCTCGTTGCCCGCAGTGCGGCACCTTCGTCGGGGCGTTGAAGTGGCTTCCACCCTATCGGGTCGAACTGGAGCTGCACGGAGATGAGTTCGGGGACTTCATCAAGAGTTCGGCGTACGACCTGCTCATCTCCGAGCGGTTCGCGGAGGCCTTTCGCGCGGAGGGGCTTACAGGACTGGAGGGTTTCCACCCCGCCGAGGTCGTCCGGGTGCGGCGCAGGGGAAAGAGGTCGCGCAAGCCCCCCACCGTGCCCCAGTACTCCGTCGTCTCGGCCCGTTACGGCCGGGCGGCGGTGGACCTTGTGCTCAACCGCGTTCGCACCTTGAGGATCCCCACCTGTCCGGAATGCCGCTCGGGAGGCGTCAACGCCATCAACGGCTTCGCCTTGGAGCCGGGCACCTGGAGTGGGGAGGACATCTTCCGCCCTAGAGGCATGCCCGGCGTACTCGTCGTCTCCGCGCGCTTCAAGGACTTCGTGG
>QKJM01000932.1 GCA_003249315.1 Archangium sp. | reverse complement strand
CGCGCCGATGCTTCGCGCCCGGCGCAGCAGCCCGGCATAGCTGAGGACGGTCCGGTCATCCCCCCCGTCCTCGACGAAGGTGAAGAGCGGGGCCTCTCGGCGCAGCTCGGCACGCTCCTCGATCAGGTTCAGCAGCGTGGAGGAGGGGGATACGTGCGGGGCGTTGCTCATAGAGGGTGTCTGTGCTGGAGGGTGGCCTTGATGCCGAAACGGGGACGGTAGGTATTGCCGGCCAGGGGCGTGATGGGGTGGCCCGGGACGAGCCGGGCCTGGAAGCGGGGCAGCAGCGTGGCGAGCACAGCCACGATGAGCGTCAGCGTGTAGCCGTTGCCGATGCACAGTCGCTGACCCCCTCCGAAGGGCAGCCAGGCATGGCGGTGCCGCTGCTCTTTCTGCTCGGGAAGGAAGCGCTCTGGATGGAACCGCTCGGGGTCCTTCCAGAAGGCGGCATGGCGGTGCAGCAGCCAGGTGGCGCAGAGCACCAGGCTCCCGGCGTGGATGGTGAAGCCGGCGATCTCGTCATCCTCTTCCGCGCGGCGCATGAACTGCCAGGCGGGCGGGTAGAGGCGCAGAGTCTCCTCCACCACCGCGCGCGTGTACGTCAGGGATTGGACCTCCTCGCCAGTGGTTGGAGGGCGTCCACCGAGCACCGCGGCCAGCTCCTCGAGCACGCGCTGCTCCACCTCCGGGTGGCTCATCAGCGTGTACCAGGTCCAAGTGAGCGCCACCGACGTGGACTCGTGTCCGCCGATGAGCAGGGACACCAGTTCGTCGCGGACCTCTGTGTCCGTCATGCCTTCACCCTGCGAGTCCCGGGCTTCTAGCAACATGCCCAGGATGTCGTCGCCGGCCGACGGGGCCTTGCGGCGCTCGGCGATGAGGCCATGGAGCGAGGTGTCGAGTGCCTCCACGGTGGCGTTGAACCGCTTCCGCCGAGATCGGGGAAACCATAGCCGTCGCCATGCGAGCTTCCAGAGCGAGTCGCGGGCACTGCCGTGGGCGCTGTGGGAGAAGAAGGCTACGCACGCGTGCAGCCCCTCCTGGCTCTCGTACACGTCGCGCGAGAAGATGGAGGCACCGAGAAGGGTGGGCACCAGCAGGCGCATCTGCTCCAGCAGATCCACGGGCTCTCCGGTACGGGCACTGTGTTGCCAGCGCTCGGCCAGCGTTTCGGTGCCCTGCACCATGCCCTCCACCATGCGAACCAGCCGCGAGCGATGTAAGGCGGGTTGCACCATGCGGCGCTGGCGGAGCCAGAAGGCGCCACTGCTCTCGAAGATGCCATTTCCCATCAGCCGGCTGGGTCTCTTCTTCGGCGAGGGGTAGTTGCGCGCGTTGTCCAGCAGCACGCGCTGCACAGGGTCCGGGTGAGCCAGCAGATAGATGGGGCCCTGGATGGTGTTTAAATAGACGATGTCCCCATGCTTGCGCTGCGCGCGGATGAGCGCGCCCAGGGGATCCGACACCTGCTCGTTGAGGCCCAGCAGCCAGTGGCCATGGTGGCCAGGAGGGAGCACGGGCTTCTTCGGAGGATTCATCGTCATTCTTGGGACTTCGTCTCGCGGATGCCTGACAGCGCCGAGGCGAGGAGCTGCTGGAGTTTGTCACCATCCATCTGTTCGAGTTCCTCCATGAGGGGCAGCTCCACCTGCGAGGTCTGGCGCAAGCGGGAGACGAGCCGTGTGGCCAGCAGCGAGTGTCGTGCTGGCGCTGTCTCTGCCCTCAGCTTGCCGGACTCGAGGTGGAGGAGCCGGTCGGCCACATGGAAGTACCGGTCGTCATGGCTGATAACCAGCACCGTCTTGCCAGCGCGTTTCATCTCCGGGAGGAGCTCTGTGTAGAATACATCCTTGAAGATCGGATCCTGGTCCGAGCCCCACTCGTCGAAGACATAGATGGGGCGGTCCTCCAGCCAGGCGGTGAGCAGGGCCAGCCGCTTGCGCTGTCCCTGGGACAACGCGGTGGTGGAGAGGGTGCCATCCTCATCCAGCTTCACCTTGTGCTCCAGGTGGAGCCGTTCCAGGTATTGCCGGGCCCTGGGGACCAGGCCGGCGGGCGCGAGCCCCAGCAGGGAGTCGAAGAGGAAGTAGTCGGAGAACACCGTCGAGAAGCACTGGCGGTGCTCCTCCCGGTTCTCGTTCGTGATGGGCACTCCATCGAGCCGCACCTCGCCGGACTCTGGTGAGTAGAGCCCGGTGAGAAGCTTGGCGAGCGTCGTCTTGCCGCTGCCATTTCCTCCCACCAGGAAGACGAGCTCGCCCTTCTCCAGCGTCAGGGAGAGGGGGCCCAGGGTGAAGCTGCTGTCCTCTCGCTCCCGGTGGTAGGTGTGGGTGACGCCGAGCAATTCCAGGCGGGTGAAGGACTTCCTCGGCGCGGAGGGGGGCCGCGTGGCTTCCAGCAGCCCCTCTCCCAGTACGGAGAGCTGCTCGACCTTTCGCAGAGACACCATGCCCCGGGACAGCATGGGCAAGTTGCTCATGAGGGCATCCAGGGGTTGCTGAAGGTACAGCACGGTGAGCGTGTAGCTCACCAGCGAAGCAGCGTTGCCCTGCGTCTCCTGCAAGGGAAGGACGAAGAGCATCAGCCCGATGAAGACGAAGAAGAGGAACATCCCCCAGTTGCTCGAGGCGGAGAAGAGACCGAAGCCTTTCACGTTGAGGCGCCGCAAATCGTCGGTGGTCTCCTTCAGGCTCTTGTGCAGGAAGGCATCGCGCCGGCCTGGGTGCAGCTTGAGTTCCTTGATGCCGTGGATGACCGCGCCGAGGTGTTTGTACAGCCCGTCCTGCATCTCCCGGGCCGCCCGGATGAACCTGATCGCCCTCGACATAGGGAGCTGGTACGTCACGAAGCCCACCGCCATGAAGGCGAGCAGCGCCAGGAAGACGAACGGCGAGAGCCACGCCAGGTAGAGAAGGCAGCCGATGATGATGGCGCTGTTGCTGAGGATGTGGGGAATGGACAGCAGGCTGCTGCTGATGATGTTCACGTCCTCCGTCAGCACTGCGAGCAGGCGGTGTCCTCCGGACTCCTCCATCTGACGGAGCGGGGTGGCGAGGATTCGCTCGGCCAGCTCCATGCGCAGCTTCTGGAGCAGGATCTGCTGGATGCCGTTGAGCAGGATCTGCGAGGAGATCCGAGCGAGCAGCGCCACCAACGCGAAGCCAGCGAAGCGCAAGGCGGTGGCGGGTGTGCTGGGGACGGAGCGCTCCAGGACGGCATTGATGAGCGAGATGAGCCCCGCACTGGCGGCACCGGAGAGCACTCCGAATAGCACTGGCGGCAGCAGGGCCCACTTCGAGCCACGCAACAAGAAGGCGAGTAGCTTCATGAGATCCTCCCGCTCACGCGGCGCTGGTCGAGGAGGAGATGTTGCTCCGCGCCGCCCGCTCCAGAAGCTCCCTCAGCCGCTCGGCGAGTTGCTCCACATGGGGTGGGGCGATGAGGCTGAAGTGGTCTCCGGGCACCTCATGCACCTCCACCTCCGAGGTCAGCGCTCCCCATCCCATCGTCTCCTCCAGGCCCTCCCGCGGCCCCTCCGCCGCGCGCAGCAGGGCGATCCGGCCCGGGTAATGCCCGGGGACGTATTCGTTCGAGGCACGCAGGTTGTGGGAGAAGACCGCCCAGAGGGCGCGCAGCTCGGCGCACGCCTTCTTCGGCAGGTGCGCGCCCACTCCGGGGCTTCCCTCCAGCAGCGACTTCAGCTCCTCCGAGTCCACCTGCTCCAGCAGCCGGGCAGCCTCCGGGTGGAGCCCGGAGAGGCGCGAGAGGTGGTCGGCGAACTGGAGGATGCCCAAGGCGCTGGCCTCTGCCTCCTCCTGCCGCGGCCCGTCCTCTTGTCCCCGGGCATCGATGATGGCCAGTAGCGCCACCCTCTCTCCCCGCTGCTGGAGCTGCCTCGCCATTTCGAAGGCCACGCGTCCGCCCATGGACCAGCCGCCCAGCAGGTAGGGCCCGTGGGGCTGCACCTCCTGGATGGCCTCCACGTAGTGAGCGGCCATCGCCTCCAGCATGCCGGGAGACTCCTGTCCCGTCATGGAGGACTGCAGGCCATGGAAGGGCTGCTCCGGGTGCATCCGCCTGGACAGCTCCAGGTAGCACAGCACGCCACCGCCCACGGGATGCACACAGAAGAAGGGCGTCCGGTTGCCCCCTCGTCGCAAGGGCACCAGTGCCGACTGGGAGGGAGCGCCCGCGTCGATGCGTGCCGCCAGCTTCTCCAGAGTGGGCGCTTCGAAGAGGTCGATGACGGCTATCTCCACGCCAAAGGCTTCATGGACGCGCGCCACCACCTGCGTGGCCAGCAGCGAGTGGCCTCCCAGCTCGAAGAAGTCGTCCTGGACGCTCACCCGCTCCAACTTCAGCAGCTCCTCCCAGATGGCGCCCAGTTGCAGCTCGGTGGTGGTGCGCGGTGCTACGTGGTCCGCGTCCGCCCGGGCCCGGGCGGGAGCGGGCAGTGCCTTGCGGTCCACCTTGCCGTTGGAGGTGAGCGGCAGCGCCTCCAGCATCACGAAGTCCGAGGGCACCATGTACTCCGGCAGCCGTTTCTCCAGGAAGCTGGTCAGCACCGGCTCCTCCAGCGCCTGCCCCTCCCTTGCCACCACGTATGCCACCAGCCGCTTGTCGCCCGGCTGCTCCTCGCGTGCCACCACCACGCACTCGCGCACCGAGGGGTGGCCCTCCAGCGCCGTCTCCACCTCGCCCAGCTCCACCCGATACCCTCGAATCTTGAGCTGGTGGTCCACCCGGCCCAGGAACTCGAGACGCCCATCCGCCAGCCAGCGCACCTTGTCTCCCGAGCGGTACACCCTCGCGCCCGGCTCCGGGCTGAAGGCGTCCGGGACGAAGCGCTCCGCCGTCAGGTCCGCCCGGCCCAGGTACCCGCGGGCCACGCTGGCTCCGCCGATGTAGAGCTCTCCCGGAATCCCCACCGGCACAGGCTGTCCATGCGCGTCGAGCACGTACACCCGCACGTTGCCCAGCGGCCGGCCCAGGGGCACCGACTGCGCACCGGGCGCGCGCACGCCGCGCTCCACCCGGCCGGACAGCACTCCCACCGTCGTCTCCGTGGGGCCGTAGTGATTGAACACCTCGCACGTGGGCGACAGCGCATGCACCTGCTCCACCAGCGCCCAGTCCGCCACGTCTCCTCCCAGCACCAGCCGCTGGCGCGGCAGCAGCTTCTCCGCCCCTGGCGCCGCCAGCAGTGCGCCCAGGTGCGCGGGGACGATCTTCATGCCGTCCACCGCATGCTGCTCGCCATGGGCTCGCATCAGACCGGGGTCCGCCGCCGTCTCCTTGTCCACCAGATGCAGCGCCCCTCCTGCGCTCAGCGTGGGGAAGATGGCGGTGTGCCCGAGGTCCGCCGCCAGCGTGGACACCGAGGCGAAGCTGGAGCCTGGCGCCAGCTCCAGCCGGCGGGTGATGCCCTCCACGTAGCAGGCCAGGTGCCGGTGCTCGATGCACACCCCCTTGGGCTGCCCGGTGCTGCCCGAGGTGTAGAGGACATAGGCCAGGTTGCCCGGCCCCACGCTGCTGGCCGGAGGCTCCTCTGGCTGAGACTCCAGCAGCCCGTCCTCCGCGTCCAGGCTGACGAAGAACCCGCCTTGCGCGGGCAGCTCGTCCATCAGCGACTCCTGGGTGACGATGAGCTGCACCTGCGCGTCGCGCAGAACGTGCCGCAGCCGCTCCTGGGCATGTGTCTGGGTCGGATCCAACGCCACGTAGGCGCCGCCTGCCTTGAGGATGCCCAGCAGGCCCACCAGCGCATGCACCGAGCGCTCCACGAACAGGCCCACCCTCATCTCGGGCTTCACCCCCAGCGCTTGCAGGTAGTGCGCGAGCTGATTGGCCCGCCGGTCCAGCTCGCCGTAGGTGAGCTGCCCGTCCCTGGCCACCACCGCGATCCCCTCCGGCGCGCGCGCCGCCTGCTCCGCGAACAGCTCATGGAAGCAGCGGTTCGGGTAGGGCGCCGCGGTCTCGTTCCACTCGACCAGCAGCCGGTGCCGCTCCTGCTCCGACACCAGCGGCAGCGTGGAGAGTCGCTGCTCGCCGCCCGAGGCCACCACCGCCTCCAACACCCGCTGGAAGTGCAGCGCCATGCGCTCCATCGTCGGAGCGTCGAAGAGATCCATGCTGTACATCCACGAGCAGTGCAGTCCCTCGGGCGAAGGGCTCACCAGTACCGTGAGATCCAGCTTCGCCGTGGCGGGGTCGACCGCGTCGGGCGTCATCCGCAGCCCCGGCAGCTCCACCACGGACACGGACGTGTTCTGCAGCACCAGCTTCACCTGGAAGAGCGGCGCGTGCGCCCTGCTGCGCTCGGGGTTGAGCGCCCGCACCAGATCCTCGAAGGGGAGATCCTGGTGCGCATAGGCATCCAGCGACACCTGCCGCGTCTGTGCCAGGAGCTGGCGGAAGGTGGGATCTCCTCCCAGGCGCAGGCGCAGGACGAGCTGGTTGACGAAGAATCCGATGAGGGACTCCGTCTCCGCGTGCTCCCGGTTTGCCACGTCCGTGCCCACCACGAGATCCGTCTGTCCGCTGTAGCGGTGCAGCAGCGATTGGAAGGCGGCCATCAGCGTCATGAAGAGCGTGGCCCCCTCGCGCTGGGAGAGGGACTCCAGGGCATTGGCCAGGGACTTTGGCAGTAGCGCCTGGTGGGTGGCGCCACGGTAGGTGCGCACGGTCGGTCGCGGCCTGTCCGTGGGCAGCTCCACCACGGTGGGGGCACCCTCGAGCTGCTTGCGCCACCACTCCAGGCGTGTCTCCAGCACCTCGCCGCGCAGCCACTGGCGCTGCCAGATGGAGTAGTCCGCGTACTGCAGGCCGAGCTCCGGGAGGGGCGAGGCCCGGCCCTGGCGGAAGGCCTCGTAGAGGGCCCCCATCTCCCGCACCAGCACCCCCATGGACCAGCCGTCCGAGATGATGTGGTGCATGGTGAGCAGCAGCACGTGTCGGTCGTCCTCGAGCCGCAGCACCATGGCGCGCAGCAGCGGGCCGGTGGACAGCTCGAAGGGTCGTCTGGCTTCCTGTATGGCCAGGCGCTGCGCCTCGGTCTCACGCTCCGGCTCGGGCACGTCCCGCAGGTCCACCGTCGCCAGCGGCAGGGAGAGGGCCGGGAGGATGACCTGGACGGGGTCGCCCTGCTCGGCATGGAAGAGGGTGCGCAGCGACTCGTGGCGGCGCAGCAGCTCATCGAAGGCACGCTGCAGGGCCTCGATGTCGAGCGCCCCTTCCAGGTGCAGGCCCGTGGGGATGTTGTAGTAGGCGGTGCCGGGCTCGAGCTGATCCAGGAACCACAGGCGCTGCTGGGCGAAGGAGAGGGGAATCGGCCCTGTCCGCTCCACGCGGCGCGGGGCCGGTGCGCTGGTGGCGGCGGAGGTGTTGCCGAGCGCGGCCTCGACCCGGGCGGCGAGTGCTTCGAGGGTGGGGGCCTCGAAGAGGGTGCGCAGGGGCAGCTCCACGCCGTAGGCCGCGCGGAGGCGCGAGGCCACCTGGGTGGCCAGCAGCGAGTGGCCGCCCAGGTCGAAGAAGTTGTCATGCACGCCTATGCGCTCGAGATCCAGCAGCTCCGTCCAGATGGCGGCCAGGGTCGTCTCCAGCGGCGTGCGTGGCTCCACCTGGTTCTCGCTCGTGGGCTGGTGCTCCGCGCCGGGCTCCGGCAGGGCCTCTCGGTCCACCTTGCCGCTGGAGGTGAGGGGCAGGGCCGGCAGGGAGACGAAGGCCGCGGGCACCATGTACTCGGGCAGCTTCTCCTTGAGC
>QKJM01000721.1 GCA_003249315.1 Archangium sp. | reverse complement strand
GGTGAGGTTGAGAAACACCTGGCGCAGCACGCTCTCGCTGCCGGCCACCGCCACCCCCGGGCCGTAGTCCTTCACCAGCCGCCCGCGCGAGCGCAGGAGGCTCGCCACCATCACCCCCACCGAGTCCAACACCCGGTGCAGGTCCACCAGCCCCGAGCCCCCATCGCCGCGGAAGCTGCGCAGGTGCCCGAGGAGCTGCCGCAGCCGCTCGGCACCCTCTCGCATCTCGCCCACCACCTCGCGCCACTCACCCACCCGCTCCGGCCCGGCGGCCCCTCCCTCCATCGTCGCCAACAGGTAGTCCAGGTTGGCCATGATGAAGGCCAGCGGGTTGTTCATCTCGTGGACGAAGCCCGGCACCAGCATCCCCACCGTGGCCATCCTGTCCGACAGCAGCAGCCGCGCCTGCATCTGCCGGCGCTCGGTGAGGTCCGTCAGCGTGCCCAGCACCTCCCCCGCTCCGGCCGGAGAGCTGTGCGCGTCCAGCTCCACCCACACCGTGCCGCTGGGGACCAGCAGCCGCAGCTCCAGCCGGAAGGCCGTCTGCACCCGCGCCTTGAGCGAGTCCAGCAGCAGGCTCACCCGAGACCTGTCCTCCGGATGCACCACCTCCACCAGCGCCTGTCCCAAGGAGTCCTCCACGCACTGGCCCGTCAGCTCCTTCCACACCGGGCCCAGGAAGGTGAAGCGCCCCGTGTCGTCCAGGTGGAAGAAGACCTGACGCAGGTGCTCCACCAGGGAGTGGTAGCGCAGCGCGTCCGCCGACAGTCGCGTGCGGAAGTCCGCCTCCGGCGGAAGTACCGTCAGCCGTGGGAGCGGACCCTCCGCCAGGGTCTCCGCCTCGAAAGCAACCGCCTGCGGCATCCGCTCGTAGCCCATTGTCCGCGCTCCTTCTCTCCCCCCGGGGAGTACGGTCGGGGAGGGAACGTATTTCCCCCCACCTTCACGGGTCGCCTCCGCACCTCTCCTCATCCCCTGCGACGCGAGCCCTTCGAGAGAGAATAGAGCCTAGGCTCCCCTTTTCGCCAATTCCACGAGGCCCTCCAGCAGAGCCACTCTCTCAGGAGTCGACAGAAATCCGGGGCAAGAGGGGCTCTCACTCCTGGGAATCGTCCAGTGGAGGCCAGATGGCGTCAGGGGCACCGGAGCGGCGGCGCTCCCTCCGGTCGCCGATGACGCGCGCGGGCACGCCGGCCACCATGGCCCAGGGGGGCACGTCGCGGGTGACGACGGCGCCCATGCCCACCACCGCGTGGTCCCCGATACGCACTCCGTCGGTGATGCCGGCATTGGCGCCCACCCACACGTCCTTGCCGAGGACGATGCCGCGGGAGGTGACGGGCTGCTCACGGATGGGCCTGTCCGGAGCCAGGCCGTGGTCGAAGGCATAGAGGGAGGCGCCGGTGGCGATGCGGCTGCCCTCGCCGATGTGGATGCCGGCGGCCCCGCCATCGAGGCTGACGCGGGCGTTGAGACTCACCCCCGCCTCCAACACCACCGGCCCATGGACGAAGGCCTCGGCGGCGATGCTCACCCCGGGGCCGAGGCGGATGGTGCGCCCCGGCTCGGCGAACAGCCGCGCCTCTGGAGCCACGAAGCACCCCGGGGCAAGCTCCACCGTCTCCAGCTCGCGAAGACGCCGCTGCACCTCCTCCTGCCAGGCCTCGGCCCAGGCCCGGTGGCGCGGCTTGAGGCTGAAGTAGAGCCACGGCATCCAGGAAAGTCGAAGCTTGTGCTGCTCGCGACGGCGGGCTTCCAGGTCGTCCACGGTCCATTGCCTACCACGAGCCCCCCGGGTGCGCCTTTCCTTTGGACTCGGGCCGGGCAACGGCTATGCCTGGAGTCATGGACCTCCTCACCCTGGCGCTGGCACTCGTGGGGCTCGTTCTGCTCATCGCCGGAGCGGAGCTGCTGGTACGTGGTGCCTCCAGCCTGGCCACCACCATGGGCATCAGCCCGCTGGTGGTGGGCCTCACCGTGGTGGCCTTCGGAACCAGCGCCCCCGAGCTGGCCGTTTCCCTCGAATCCACCCACACCGGGCAGGCGGGCCTCGCCTTCGGGAACGTGGTGGGCAGCAACATCTGCAACGTGCTGCTCATCCTCGGCCTCTCCGCGACGGTGGCTCCGCTCGTCGTCCACCAGCAGCTCATCCGCGTGGAGGTGCCGCTGATGATTGGCGCCTCCTTCCTGGTGCTGCTGCTGGCGGTGGACGGAGGAATCGGCCGGCTGGACGGGGTGGTGCTGACCGCGGGCGCCATCGGCTACACCGTCTTCGCCATCCGCCAGAGCCGCAAGGCGCAGCGCCAGGGCGAAGACACCGTGGCGGACAGCCTGGAGGTGACGCCGGCGCACGGGTTGGGCATCCTCCTGCAGCTCGTCTTCGTGGCCGCGGGTCTGGGGCTGCTGGTGCTCGGCTCCCGGTGGCTGGTGGCCGGCGCCGTGGCGGTGGCCCAGGCGCTGGAGGTGAGCGACCTCATCATCGGGTTGACGGTGGTGGCCGCGGGCACCTCGCTGCCGGAGCTCGCCACCTCGGTCATGGCCAGCTACAAGGGGGAGCGCGACATCGCCGTGGGCAACGTGGTGGGCAGCAACCTCTTCAACCTGCTGGTGGTGCTCGGCTTCTCCAGTGCGCTCTCCCCCCTCGGCATCCCCGTCCCCCCGGACGCGCTCGCGGCGGACCTGCCGGTGATGATCGCCGTGTCGGTGGCGTGCCTGCCCATCTTCTTCACCGGCAACCGCATCGCCCGGTGGGAGGGGGCGCTCTTCCTCGCCTACTACGTGGCCTATACCGTCTTCCTCATCCTCACCGCCCAGCGCCATGAGTGGCTGCCGCTCTACCGTACGGTGCTGCTGGGCTTCATCCTGCCGCTCACCGCCATCACCCTGGGGGTCATCGCCATTCGCGAGTGGCGCCAGCGCCAGCTCTCCCGCTCCTGAGCGCGCCCGCTCAGGGGGGCGTGGTGCGGCCCTCGGCCTCCTCCTCCAGCCGGTGGCTGTGCCGACGGGCCACCCGCACCACGAGCGCCGACAACAGCGCCCATGCCACCCCCGCCAGCCACCCGCCCAGCACGTCCGTAGGGTAGTGTACGCCCAGGTACACCCGCGTCAGCCCCACCAGCAGCGTCGCCACGAGCGCCACCCCCAGCAGGTACGCCTTGAGCCACCGCCGGCCGGTGAGCTGCGCCAGGAGCGCCGCCATGGTGAGGTACACGGTGGCCGACAGCATCGCGTGGCCGCTGGGGAAGCTCTCCGTCGCCACCCAGGTGAGCCGCGGCACCACCGTGGGCCGTGGCCGGTCCAACATCCGCTTGAGCACCACGTTCACCAGCACCCCGCCCACCGTCGAGCCCACCACCAGCGCCAGCGTCCCCCAGCGCCGCACCAGCGCGAGGAAGCCCGCCACCGCGCACACCACCAGCACCAGCACCGACATGCTGCCCAGCGCCGTCACGTCCCGGGCCGCCTCCGACAGCCACTCGGGCCCGAGCGCATCCTCCGGGTGGCCCGGCTCGCGCAGCGCCCTCAGCGCCCACTCGTCGAAGTGCTGCGTCTCCCTCTCCGCCACCTCGTCCCACAGCGCGATGAAGCCCAGCGTCGCCGCCAGCAGGCCCAGCAGGAGGAGCAACAGCCCGATTCCATAGGAGTCCCGCCAGGGAAGGCGCCCTCGGAGGTGACGCAGCATGGCTCGCATGTCACCACGCTACTCCCTCGGAGGCTCCCCGTCCGTGGCCTGGAGGGAAATGAACGCCGCTCCACGCCGACGGGCCCGGCTCACCTCCTGGGTGGTCAGAAAATTGTCGGACCTGATGCATCCCACACGCCCGGCTGTCCAGCGGCCGACGGGACCGGCCCCCGTCTCCTTCCCTGGCCGGAGCGCCGTCCCCATGCTCCGCGCCGCCCCCCCTTCAGGGCTTTTGGTCCTCACTCCAACGGACGGTATGCTGCGATGGCAAAACGATTCTTCAACCTACCGACATTCGGACAGCGGGCCGTCCCTCTCCGTGCGCCCCCGGTGTCCACCGAAACCACCGGAATCCCGCGCCCGGCCAGCCGCCCGGGAGTGATGGTCAGCATGTCCACTCCAAACTTCAAGACAGCTCTCATCGACAGGGTCTTCTTCATCCGCTGGGAGCAACCCCCGCCCATGGAGGACATCCAGGCCGTGTCCTCCCAGTTCCTCAGCGCCTACGAGCAGCTCCGCCAGCCGATGCCCACCGTCATCACCACCGCCCCCAAGGCGCGCGTGCCCAACAGCGAGCAGCGGAAGAACCTCTTCAAGATGCTGGAGGACCACCGCAAGTACATCAGCGAGCTGCACCTGCTGATGGAGGGCAACGAGCTGCAGCACAACCTCCAGCGCGTCATCGTCTCCGCCCAGCTCATCGTCACCCGCATCTACGACGACAACTACGCGCGGCTGCACAAGAGCGCGGACAGCATCGCGCCCTACCTCACCGCGCGGCTGGGCTCGGACGGCGCCCGCATCATCAACGAGGCCCGCGAGCAGGGGCTGGTACTCTAGGCGGAGCGCCCGGCCCTAGCGCTCCATGCAGACGTAGTAGTTCTCCCCGAAGTACTCCTCGCCGTCCGCCGCCCGGACACGCGAGAAGCCCAGGCGCCGCAGCGTCTCCACCAGCGTCTCCACCTCGAAGAAGCTCACCATCTCGCCGGGCTCGGAAACGAGCCGGCGGGTGAGCTCCACATGGTAGGCGGTGGCCTCCTGCAGCGCCGCGTCCCAGCGCCCCTCCGCCTCCCACTCCGCGATGGAGGCCTCCATCACCTTGCGCAGGTCCGGCCGGCGCCGGGGCCCGGTGACCACCAGCACGCCCCCCGGCCGGAGGTGCTCCAGGCACGCGCGGAGCACCGGCTCCGGCTCCGACACGTAGAAGAGGACATTGTTGAGCACCGCCGCGTCCGCCCCGCCCGGCACCTCCTCGGGAAAGACGCGCACATCCCCCTCCAGCACCGTCCAGCGCCCCCGCGCCTCCTCTCCCAGCGCCTCGCGCTTCTCCCGCGCCAGCGCCAGCATCGCCGGGTTGTTGTCGAAGCCCACCACCGTCTGCCCCCGCTCCACCAGCGGCAGGCTCATCAGCCCCGTGCCACACCCCACGTCGAGGACGTTCCGCGCCCCCTCCGTGTCCCGCAGCACCCGGGCCAGCACCCGCTGGTAGCAGTTGAGCTGGGAGCAGATGGTGTCGTAGCTGTGCGCGAACTCGGTCCAGATGTTGTCGACCACGGGTTCCTCCTCCCGGGAGGCGACCCGGGACTCCGGCCCCCTTCTCAACTCGCGCGGGAGGAGTCAAGCCACCCCCCTCCCTCCGCGCCGCCCGCAAACACAAGGCCGGGCCCCGCGGGTGTGCGAGGCCCGGCGGGCGGGCAGGCGAGGCGCTCGAGACTCAGTGCTGCAGCATCCACTCGTGGATGGGCGCCCACACCGCGGTGTCCGCGTCGGCCGCGAGGAACAGGTCCGCGTGGCCGTAGTCGATGACGCGAAGCGCATCCGGCATCCGCTGCACCATGTGGACGCTCACGTCCTCGCTGCCCAGCAGCGTGGTGGAATAGACGCCGTAGCTGCCGAAACCTCCGCCGGCCCCCACGTACAGCACCGGCACCTTCACCTCCGAGAGGTGGTCGTCATACGGCAGGTCCTCCTCGTCGCACAGCAGCTCCTCGCCCTCCAGCACCTCGTTGAAGCTCTGGAACGGGCGGACCTGGCTGAGCATGTCGAAGAACTGCTTCTCCTGGACCTGGTTGAAACCGACCGGCAGCCCTCCCGAGCCGAAGTCGCCGGAGGTGAAGTGGTAATAGGGCACGGGCGCCTCCAACCCCATCCCCGGATTGGAGAGGAAGGAGAAGGTCGCCGCCCCCAGGAAGATGGCGAGCTGCCGGTAGGGCATCGGCGGCATCGGCGGGTCCGCGATGTCGTCCGGAGTCTCGAGCGCTCCCACCCCCAGGCGCATCGGGCCGACCCCGGCGCCGGGGCCCAGCAGACCCCCCTCCACCCGGCCACCTGCCCGCGCCGCCTTCGCCAGCTCCGCGCGCACGCAGGCCCACTGGCGCTGCTGCTCGGCCTCGGGGCCAAACTTCAGCACCATGTCCACCGGGATGAAGCCGCGCACGTGGCGCCGCCACGCCGGCTTCCGCGCCTCCCCACCCAGGTAGGCGTAACCCACCTGCGCTCCTCGGCTCCACCCCAGCAGGTGCAACTGCTGCCCCCCGCTGCCCGTCCACCGACGCACCTGCCGCGCCATCGACAGGGCCGTGCCCAGGTCATCCACGTGCGTGCCCATGTTCCACTGCCCCATGAACTCGAAGTCCAGCGTCTCCCCCGGCACGTGCGTCCACCGCATGTCCATCCCCCACACGTCCACCCCCTGCTTCGCCAGGTAGATGGCGATGGAGTGGTCCACCGGCACCACGTCCGTCTTCGTGCTGGCCAGGTACGCCCCCTCGAAGTTCCACCCGTCCCCATGCAACATGAACACCGACTCGGAGCTGCGCGCCGGCAGCCACGGCGCCATCTCCTTCACCACCCGGTGCAGGGTGATGTAGTCATACTCTCCCGGTCCCACCCGCACCCGCGCGCTGTAGTGGTAGACGTCCTCGAACAGGTGCTTGCGCTCGAAGCCTCCCACCAGTCTGGGGTCCACCCGCGTGTCGGCGCGGAGCATCGACTGCCCCTCCATCACCTCCACGGCCTCCAGAGGCACCGCCTCGGAAGCAGTCGTCGTCTCGGTACCGCAGCCCATCATCAGCAACGCGGAAGGGAGGATAAAGCGGAGATTCAAGCTCATGGATTCCTCGGCATCAGGTTCTGGCGGGCATTGAGGCAAGTCTCCGGCCGACTTTCTGCCCGGGCTCGCTCGCCCAGGAAGCAGGAACCGGACCAACATCCCAACCCCGCGAAATAACTTGTATGCGCCCGTTGGCGCACCGTCATCACTGAAACATACCGCCAATACTGAACACGAGAAATAGCGATTTTCAGAGGCAACAAAGGAAACACGTCGAAACTGAAGCGTATGCTTCAAGAATGAAACAGAAAACCTGCAATCGTAGGGAGGTATGACAAGCCTGTTCGCGAGCAGGCGGACCGGAGGGGAGCGACCCGCTGGCCGGAGAGGCGGAGCGGAGCGCGCGCCCCCCGGGCCTGTTATCACTCCGGATTCGAGAGGAACCCCATGGCCTTCGCCAGCACCAATCCCACCACCGGCAGGACGCTGCGCACCTTCGAGCCCCACTCCGAGGAGGAGGTGGAGGCGCGGCTGAAGAGGGCGGAGGAGACCTTCCGCCGCTACCGCCATACCCCGCTGAAGGAGCGGGCCGGGTGGATGATGCGGGCGGCGGAGCTGCTGGAGGGGGAGGCGGAGCACTACGGGCGGATGATGACGGAGGAGATGGGCAAGCCGCTGGAGGCGGCGCGTGCCGAGGCGAGCAAGTGCGCCTGGGCCTGCCGTTACTACGCGGAGAACGCGGAAAGATTCCTGGCGGACGAGCCGGTGGACACTCCGCCGGACACCAGCTTCATCCGCTACCAGCCGCTGGGGCCGGTGCTGGCCATCATGCCGTGGAACTTCCCCTTCTGGCAGGTGGTGCGCTTCGCCGCGCCGGCGCTGATGGCGGGCAATGTGGGACTGCTCAAGCACGCGCACAACGTGCCGCGGTGCGCGCTGGCTTTGGAGGAGCTGTTCCTGCGCGCGGGCTTCCCCGAGGGGGCCTTCCAGACGCTGCTCATCGACGTGGAGGGGGTGCGCCGGGTGGTGGAGG
>QKJM01000795.1 GCA_003249315.1 Archangium sp. | reverse complement strand
CAAGCCCAAGCCCGAGGGTGAGGTCGCCGCCGCTCCCAAGAAGAGGGGCCGTCCTCCCAAGCCCAAGCCCGAGGGTGAGGTCGCCGCCGCGCCCAAGAAGCGGGGCCGTCCTCCCAAGCCCAAGCCCGAGGGCGAGGTCGCCGCCGCTCCCAAGAAGCGGGGTCGTCCTCCCAAGGCGAAGCCGGCCGAGGCGGAGTCCGACATCCAGCCCGAAGAGGGCTGACATCCCATTAGAGGTGACGCTCCGTGATTCGCGTCGTGACCCTGGACACGTTCGACGAGAAGCAGCTCGATAAGCTTTGCCAGACCCTCTACACGGCATTCGGTGTGGGCAGCGAGCACACCGGCCATGTGGAGGTGCCCGCGGGCATGTCCGAACCGTTGGATGCGGAGAAGCTCCTGGAGGCGCTCAAGAGCGTGCGGGCGTACGAGGACGACAAGGTCCTCTTCATCACCTCGCGCAAGCTGAAGGAGCGGGAGCTGCCGGGCGGCAAGGCGCCCACCACCGGCTTCGCCTGGTACAACGAGGGCCGGGCCGTCATCACCACGCAGCCGTACAAGGACATGGAGTCGGGCTTCAAGCCCATCGCCCGCAACGCGCTGCAGCAGGTGGGCCACCTGTGGGGCCTGCACCACTGCCTGGATCATCGCTGCTCGATGTACCCGCCCTGGACGCCGTCGTTCGTCGCGGGTGAACCCTCCTTCTGCACCTTCTGCCGCGAGAAGAGCGAGCAGAAGCTCCGCCTTGCGAAGTCCTAGAAAGCTCCTGCGCGCACTGCCCCTGGTGGAGTTGGGGGCACTGGTGCTCGTCGCGCTCGCCTGCCTCGCCTTCCAGCTCCGGTTGCCCGACCGCTTCCCCGCGGAGGCGGACTACCGCGCCGTGGCCGGGTGGCTGAAGGCGGAGGCTCGCCCTGGTGACGCCGTACTCCTCTTCCCCTGGTGGACGGAGAAGGCACGCCTGTACCTGCCGCCGGAGCTGCCGGTGTACGGCTACCTCGGCTCGGACGGAGACGACCTGGACGCGCACCCGCGAGTGTGGGTGCTGGGCCAGCCGGAGCTGCCACGGGCCGATGCCGCGGGCTTCCAGGCGGCCTTCCTGCCCGGCCGCACCGTGCAGGGAGCCCCCCGGCGCGCGGGCCGGCTGGAGCTGACGCTGTACGAGAACGGACGCCACCGGCCACGGCGCTTCGTGGCCTCGGAGGCCTACGCCCGGGCGCGCGTGTACCTCGAGTCGCCGGACGGTCAGCGACGCGACTGCGCCTTCGACGGACGCACGCACCGCTGCCCCGGGCCACCGCACCTCTACGTGGCCCCCGAGTGGCACGAAATCCTCTACCAGCCGCGCCGCTGCCTGTGGATGCACCCACCGGGCGGAGAGCAGCGGCTGGTGGCGGAGCTGGACGGAGTGCCCGGGGGCACGGAGCTGCGACTGGAGGGCGGCATCATCTTCGAGCACGCCTGGCAGCGCTCGCCCAGGCTGAGCACCACATATGTGGTGGTAGAGGACGCGGCCACGCGCGAGCGACTGCTGGAGGTGGCGCAGCCCCCGGGGCTGGAGGGTGTGCAGAAGGCCTCGCGCACGCTGCCGCCGGGCGAGCCGCGCACGGTGCGGGTGTGGGTACAGGCGGACAACCCGGAATCGCGTCAGATGTGTGTGGAGCTCCTCGCGCTGGGAGAGGCCTCATGACGAGCAGGGCCGCGACGCGGGAGGAGCGGTGGCTGGCGGTGGCGCTGTGGGCGCTGGCCTTCGCGGCGCTGTGGGCCACCGAGTCGGCGGTGGGCTTCACGCGGGACGAGAGCGTCTACTTCTACGCGAGCGAGAGCTACGCCCGCTGGTTCCAGCAGCTCTGGCACAACCCCTCGCGAGCGCTCACGGACGCCGCGATCGTCCGCGCCTTCGACTACAACCACGAGCACCCGGCGTTGATGAAGGTGCTCTTCGGGCTGTCGCACCTGCTCTTCCACGACACGCTGGGGTGGCTGCGCCCGGCGGCGGCCTTCCGGCTGCCCGCGTTCGCCCTGGGAGCGCTGGTGCCGGCACTCACCTTCCTGCTGGGGAGCGCGGTGTACGGTCGCACCGCGGGCCTCTTCGCGGCGCTCTCCTTCCTGCTCGTCCCGCGCCACTTCTTCCACGCGCAGCTCGCGTGCTTCGACATGCCGATCGCCGCCATGTGGCTGCTCGTCGTGTACGCCTTCTGGCGCGCGCTGGACGACAGGATCTGGGGCGTGCTGTGCGGCCTCTTCTTCGGCCTGGCGCTGGCCACCAAGCACAACGCCCTCTTCCTCCCCTTCATCCTCGCCCCCTTCGCGCTGTGGCGCGCGTGGACGGTGAGCGAGAAGCAGCCCGTGGCTCGCACCGGGCTGTGGCGGGTGGTGGGCCTCTTCGCCACGGTGGCGGTGCTGTACGGGGTGCTGCTGGTGGCCCTGGGGCCCGTGGGCTTCCAGAAGAAGTTCCTCCTGCTCAGCCCGCACACGCTGCTCTTCGCGGGGCTGGCTGTCGGCGCGTTCTGGCTTCCGCACGAGCTGAACAGACACCACCCGCCCACGGCGCTGGCCCTGCTGCCGCTGGCGACCATGGCGGTGTTCGGGCCCATCGTCTTCTACGCGCACTGGCCCTACCTGTGGCACCAGCCGGTGGAGCGGACGGCCTGGTACCTGAACTTCCACGCCACGCACAACCACTACGCCTGGTTCTACCTGGGCCAGTTGCTACGCGCCCCGCCCTTCCCGCTGGAGTACGTGCTGGTGAAGACGGCGCTCACCGTCCCCACCAGCCTCTTCGTGCCCATGGTGACGGGGCTGCTGGCGCTCGCGGGCCGCGCGGTGCTGGGCCTCTTCGAGCGCACGCGGGCACTGGTGCGCGTACCGGGCCTGACGGAGGCGCTGGTGGGGGTGAACGCGGTGGCATCCCTCCTCATCATCAGCCACCCACAGGTGCCGCACTTCGGTGGAGTGAAGCACTGGCTGCCGGCCATGCCCTTCCTGGGCATCCTCGCGGGCGCGGCGGTGGCGCGCGGATGCGAGGCGTTGGTGGAGCGGCTGCGCGTCTGGCGTCCGGGGCTGTCCCTGGCGACGGTGGCCGCGCCCGTCTTCGCGCTGCTGCTGCTGCCGGCGCTCGTCGGGCTGGTGCGTGTGTTTCCCTACGGAACGAGCGTCTACTCGGAGCTGGCGGGCGGGCTGCCGGGTGCGGCGTCCCTGGGAATGCAGCGGCAGTACTGGTCCAGCAACGTGACGGCGGTGCTGCCGTGGATCAACGAGCACGCGCCTCCCAATGGTCGCGTCTTCCTCCACGAGGTGCATGGCCTGTCGTTCCGCGACTATCAGCGCAATGGGATGCTGCGGGAGGATCTTCGCCCCGCGGGCCCGTTCGACGCGGACATCGCGGCGTACCAGTACCACCAGGAGTTCCGCGAGCATGAGTTCAACGTCTGGGAGTCCTTCGGGACGCGGACGCCGGCCACGGGACTGTATCTGGACGAGACGCCCCAGGTAGTCGTCTACCAGCGACGTTGAGCGGGCTCTGACACGGTGCGCCGACGCGGTGCATCAGGAGTCGCGCACTGACTGTTCAAGTGGAGACGCACAGGGACCGGGGGAGGCGGAACTCCCGGGTTCCGGGGTACGCTCGGACTGGGACCGTGGACGACGTCACCAACACCTGGAGGGACACATGACTCGGTGGACATGGGCCGTGGCGGTAGTAGCGCTGGGAGCAACGGCTTGCCAGAAGGCGCAGAAGCCGGCGGCATCAGCACGCGCGGAGATCAAGAAGGTTGGAGGCTCCACGGTGGAGTTCATCCCCCAGGAGGGACAGCACCCGTACTGCCTGCTCTACACGGTGTCGGAGAAGGGCATCATCCGTCAGCTCACGATGACGCGAGAGAATCGCTCCCTCAAGTGCGATGCCGGCAAGCGCATCTACAACTCGAGCTTCCGGATTCCAACGGAGGAGGGGAAGGTGAGGGCATACATCTTCTTCTCGGACCAGCGAATCCAGGCGGGCTCGGTGGCGCAGCAGCTCCATGACCTGAGGGACAAGGAGCGGGTGACGGCGATGGACTTCCGGCTGCCGGGCTCGGTGACGGTGGAGATGCTCGAGTTCATCCCGGAAGAGGAGAGCGAGCCGGTGACGGGCGCGATGGTGGGCACCACGGACCTGCCCACGGAGGAGCCGGAGACGGAGTCCGAGGCCGGTGAGGAGGAGCCCGGAGTGCTGCTCGAGCCGACGGACGAAGGGGCGCAAGCGGCCCCGGCCGAGCCATCCACCGACGAGAGCGGCACGAAGACGGCGGCGGAAGCGGTCCACTGATGACCGCGGGTTGAAGCCCATGGATGCCCCTGGAAGAGGGCGGGGGGGCTCCGCTCCAGGTTTCACGCGGGCGTCGATACGTTGCAGCTCCGAGCCGTCCTGTCGGAGCGACTTGATAGAGTCGACGCTCGCTATGAGACCCGCCCACGCACGCTCTCCGTTCCTTGCGCTCTTGTGCGCCCTCCTCTTCAGCCTGCCTGGCTGCGGCGACAGTTCCCAGAACCCGAAGGAGGAGGGCTGCGTCGTCACCGGATGTCCCTCCTCGCAGCGCTGCAATCCCGACTCCGGCCGCTGCGAGCTGCTCTCCACCTGTGAGCGCGCCGACCAGTGCGCCCCGGGCGAGGAGTGCCTCGGACAGGTGTGCTCGAGCTGCATGAGCAACATCCAATGCACCGTGGCGCTCAGCAAGTGCGATCCCCTGAAGCTCGAGTGCGTGGGCTGCCAGTCGGACGCGGAGTGTGGAGGGGCCACGCCGCACTGCGAGCAGGGCGCCGCGTGCCTGGAATGCACTCAGGACGCGCACTGCCCGGGAGGCAGGTGCTTCCGCGGCTGGTGTGGGGAGTGCCGCGACAGCGAGGACTGTCCGAGTGGAGAGGTCTGCCAGGGAGGCCAGTGCCGCTCGCGCTGCTACGCCCCCTCGGAGTGTGGCGGCAGCACCCCCTACTGCCACGACAACCTGTGCGTGGCCTGCCGGCATGATGAGGACTGCGCCACGGGCCAGGCCTGCTACGAGGGCTTCTGCCGCGCGCCCTACCCGGGTGACACCTGCCGCAGCGCCGTGCCGCTGCAGCTCGGCGGAGGCAGCGTGGTCGTGGAAGGGGATGTGCCCTACGGATATCAGGGCTCCACCGGCTACAACTCCAGCGAGCAGTTCCAGGACGTCCTCTACTCGGTGGACATCACCCAGGAGGGCTACCTCAACGCGCAGCTCACCCCTCGCGGGCTGGCGCCGGATGTCTCGGTGGCCATCCTCACCGGAGCCTGCAACGACATGCGCGTCATGGCCAGCGCGTCCCGGCTGCTCGAGGAGGTGTTCGTCACCCCGGGCCGCTACCTCGTGCGCGTGGCCGACCACGGCTTTGGATTCCTGGATGGCTTCCGCCTCAAGGTGTGGCTCACCCCCGGCACCCGCGCCACGGGCAACCACTGCCTCAAGCCCACGCCCCTGGGCATCGGCCAACCGGGCGGCTCGGAGACAGGCTTCACCGCGAACTTCCAGGACATGCTGCCCACGTCGCCTGACCTGTGCGATGACGGCCGCGCCGAGCCCCAGCCGGACCTCATCTACAGCCTCACCCTCGCCGAGCGCTCACGCGTGGAGGTGGCGGCCACCCCTCTCAACGTGGACGACAGGATAGAGATATTCCTCAAGGAGAGCTGCTGGGACGGCGATGGAGTCTGCTCCTACCAGAGCACCCCTGGAGAGAAGAAGCTGACGCGCGGTCCACTCGAGCCAGGCACCTACGCCCTGGTGGTGCGCTCGCGCGTGGGCGGCGGCCCGGTGGCCGTCCAGGTCAAGGTGACGCCCTGGGCCACCAACAGCACGTGTGACACGGCACTGCCGATACAGTTCGACGCGAGCGGCGTGGCGGTGCTCAGCGGAGACACCACCACCGCCGATGGGGGCGTGGGCGGCTGCGACGGCGGCCTGAGCAGTGGGGTGCTGCACTACCAGCTCTCCACCGTGGGCCTGGGCGCGCACTCGCTCACCGCCGAAATCCAGGCGGCCAACGGCGGCGGCTCCATTGGCGTCGACAGCACGTGTCGCGTCGAGCAGAACGACCAGGCGCAGTTCTGCCCGGGCACGGGTCTGGCCAAGGTGACGGACCTGCCCGAGGGCGTCTACGACCTGACGGTGAAGCAGGCTGGCGCCTTCACCCTCACCCTCCGCCTGGGTGAGGCCTTCCCCAAGCCCGCGAATGACTCCTGTACCAACGCCCAGACACTCCCCCTGGGGATGGACCAGCGCTTCAGCGTGACGGCCGATACCCGTGGTGCCAGACCCGACATCAGCGACCGCTGTGGCACCAACGACTTCGGCACTTCCAGCCGGGACGTGGCCTTCGCCGTGCCACTATCGGAGAGGGGCCGGCTCTACGCCACGGTGCATCCGCTCACCGAGGGCTACAACCCGGCGCTCATGCTCGCCAGCATCTGCGCCTCCGGAGTGGACGCCTGCTTCGACAACGGTGGAACCTCCGCCGACGAGAGCGGCTCCTTCCGCTGGTGGGGCGGGGCCTCCAGCGCCAACGCCTTCATCTGGGTGGGCGCGCGGGATGGGAGCGAGGGAGCCTTCGAGCTCTCCGGCCGCTTCGAGCCGGTGCCCGCCCATGATGCCTGCACCGGTGCGGAGCCCCTCACCGCCACCGCCTCGGGCTTCACCGCGAACGGGGACATCGGTTTCGGCTTCCCCGACAACGACGACCCGTGCGTGCTCAGCAGCAGCAGGGCGAGCCTCTACTACCAGTTCACCGCCGCCTCCCGTACGAGCTACCGCATCCGGCTGGTCCCCAGCGGCTTCGACGCCACGCTCTCCGCCTTCACCAGCGCCTGTGGCAGCACCAGCAGCACCTGTACCCTGCCCAGCGTCAACGCGGCGGGCGTGGATGGAGCCGAGGAGCTCACCATCCCCTCGAGCAACTCCAGCGCCACCTTCCGCATCGGCGTTCATGGCGCCACCGTGGAGGCCGAGGGCACCTTCACCCTCACCGTGGAGCCGCTCTGAAGAACCGCGGGTTGAAGGCACGGGCCTTGCGGGCGCGCTAGAACGCCTCGCGCGCCATGGCGAACAGCTCCTCCTCGGAGCACGGCCTCGGGTTCCCCCGGTGCGAGGCATCCAGGAAGGCCTTCTCGGCGATGCGCCGCAGGTCTTCCTCCCTCACGCCCGCGTCTCGCAGCCGCGAGGGAATCCCGATGGCCGCGCCGAGCTGACCTGGAGAGAATGGTGCTATGCTGACCCTTTCGACGCGAAAGGACTCGTGCAATGGGAGCATCCATGACTCGTGCCCTGGCCGTTGCAGCGCCTACCGAGGAAACCCCAGGACGCATCCTCGGTTCACGTACCGGTTGGGTGGTCGCCGTGGACGCAGGGGGGATGCCGCTGGTGAACTTCGAGGGAAATCCCCTGGGCCGTCCCGTAGTGGCCCTGTGCGGCGCGCTCGTGGACGACGCCGCGCTCGAGCAGGCGGCGAAACACCAGCAGGGCGCGCTGCTCCTGTTCGAGGAGGGAGAGCCCGCCCGACCGGTGCTCGTCACGTTGCTGCGTCGTCCCTCGCGCGTGGCCAGGAAGGACACCTCTCTGGAGACCAGCACGGGCGCCTCACCCCATGAGGCGCGGGTGGATGGCCGGCGCGTCGTCATCGAAGCCCGGGATGAGCTGGAGCTGCGTTGTGGCGACCCGAGCATCCTGCTGCGCCGTAATGCGCGCATCGTCCTGGAGGGCTTCCAGGTGGATTCCCGCTCCCGCGGGCTGCAGCCCATCAAGGG
>QKJM01000895.1 GCA_003249315.1 Archangium sp. | reverse complement strand
CGCATCGAGCGCCACGTCGAAGCCCAGGGTGAAGTCCTTCGTCGTCACCCCGCAGTCGAAGTCGATGTGGCAGTTGTCGATGAACTGCGCCGCCTGGAAGATGGCGTTGTGCAGCGCCGCGCCGCCAAAGCGGTTGTCGAGCTGGTGTACCGGCTGCAGCGAGCGCACCCCCTGCGCGTAGAAGCGATCCAGCTCACTGCGCCAGTCCTTGGTGCCGAACAGCTTGCTCACCTCGATGGACAGCACCATCGCCAGCTTGCCGGAGTCGATGATGCTTCGCGCGTGCGCGGGCGAGAGCGCGATCTCCACCCAGTCGTTGCGCGCGTCGAAGTCCTTCGCCATCTGGAGCTGCCGCTCCACGTCCGCCATCTCGTCACAGGGGCGGTCGAGGTTCTGGTAGGGCAGCGCCTTGCAGAGGAACTCGTTGCTCACCAGCGACACCGTCACCAGCGACAGGCCGCCCTGGTGCGCCTGCCGCAGCCAGCCCTCCCAGGACTGCTGGTGGGCGATGGTGTCCCAGCGCGGCCACTCGGTGCCCACCTCGCGCCGGCCCAGGTGCAGGCCGGTGTCTCCCTCCGTGCCCTCTATCTTCCCGATGAACTCCGAGCCCACCGCGCCGCCAATGCCGAAGAGGTCGGAGAGCAGCGGAACGCCGCTCAGGTCCACCGCGCCCGAGTTGGGGCACAGGTTGAGTAGTTCGCTCAGGTCCATGCGTACTCGCGCATGGTCGCTCTCCGGCATTCCGCCATCACAGCGCACCAGCGAGCCGGTGTGGCTGCCGTGGAACCACCCGCCGCCAAAGGCCTCCTCGGCGAACATGTGGTGGTGCAGCTCCGCGAAGCCCGTCACCCCGAGGGCCTGCTCCGCCTGGGCCCCCTCTACTACGGATTCGGGCTCCTCCTGCACGGGACTACAGCCTTGCACCAACCCGAGCGCCAGCGCTCCGGCGAACACGCCTCTGAAGCGGGAAGAAAATTCCATGAAAAGGCTCCTTTTCCAGTAAAGCTCTCCTCATATCTTCAATCACCCCTTCGGATGAAGCCCGGAGAGCGGAAAAGGTGGCCCGGCGCCAGTCAGAGGGCTCCCATGACAGGGAGCGGCCACGCATGCACCGCCTCGTCTCACGATAGAATCCCGCCGCTCATGTCCTCCGACTCCACCGCCTCCATCCCCATGCGCACGGTCGTCGGCGCGCGGGCCCGACCGGAGCCGCTCTCGGCCCAGCAGTTCCACCTGGAGCTGCTGGATACCGAACAAAGCGGCACCCGCTACCCGCTCGGCGGCGAGGTGCTGCGCCTGGGCAAGGCCCCGGACAACGACATCGTGCTCGAGCACCCCACCGTCAGCCGCCACCATCTGCGCGTGCGCTGCCAGGGAGACCGCTTCCTGGTGGAGGATCTCGGCTCCACCAACGGCACCTTCCTCGACGGAGCCCAGGTGCGCGAGGCCTACCTCCGCCCCGGCGCCATCCTCGAGGCCGGTGACGTGCGGCTGCGCTTCAGCCCCCAGGTGGCCCCCATGGAGATCGCCCCCTCCTCGGAGGACCGGCTGGGCGGACTGGTGGGCCATAGCCTGCCCATGCGGCAGATCTTCGCCCTGCTCCAACGCATCGCCCCCACCGACTCCACCGCCCTGCTGGTGGGCGAGACGGGCTCCGGCAAGGGCGCCGCCGCCCGGGCCCTTCACTCCCTGTCCCGCCGCACCTCGGGGCCCCTCGTGGTCTTCGACTGCGCCGCCGTCTCCGACTCTCTCATCGAGAGCGAGCTCTTCGGCCACGAGAAGGGCGCCTTCACCGGCGCCGTCGGCCAGCGTATCGGCTGCCTGGAGCGCGCCCACGGAGGCACCCTCTTCCTGGATGAGGTGGACGACCTGGCGTTGGAGCTGCAACCCAAGCTGCTGCGAGCCTTGGAGGACCGCGTGTTCCACCGGCTCGGTTCCTCCGTCCCCGTGTCCTTCGACGCGCGCATCATCGTCGCCAGCAAGAAGGACCTGTGGGCCGAGGCCCAGGCCGGCCGCTTCCGGGAGGATCTCTACTTCCGCCTCTCCGTCTTCACCGTGCGGCTGCCTCCCCTGCGCGACCGCAAGGAGGATCTTCCGCTGCTCGTGGAGGCCTTCGGCGGACAGGGACTCTGGGACCGCCTCCCCGAGCAGGTCCGCGAGCAGTTCCTCGCCCACGCCTGGCCCGGCAACGTGCGCGAGCTTCGCAATGCCATCGAGCGCGCCCGCCACATGGTCGACCTCCCCGGGCTCGTCTCCGAGGGACTTCCTCGTGAGTCGCCGCCCTGGAGCCACGAGCCCTCCGGAGACTTCCTCCCCGTGTCCTACGAGGGGGACTTCAAGGCTCGCAAGGACGAGCTGGTGCGTGCCTTCGAGCGGGAGTTCCTCACTCGACTCCTCGGACGCACCCAGGGCAATGTCTCTCGCGCCGCTCGCGAAGCCGGGGTGGATCGCAAGTATCTGTATTCGCTGCTGCACAAGTATGGACTCGTGCAGGAGGAAGGGGGTTGAGCACGGGTACGGGCACCCTCACCCCGTCCCTCTCCCAGAGGGAGAGGGGAAATGGGTTTCACGGTGCTCCCGATTCGTAGGACTCGGCGGTCGACTGGCCGTTGTTGCTGAAGCCGCCCGTCACCAGCACTCGGCCATCTCCCAGCAGGGTCGCCGTGTGCTGGTAGCGGTCCACGTTCATGCCGCTCGTCGGACGCCAGGTGCCCATGGCCGGCTCGTACAGCTCGGCCGTGTACTGGATGCCCGTGTACTCGTGGTAGCCCCCCGCCACCAGCACCTCGCCCGAGGGCAGCACCGTGGCCGAGTGGTAGCGGCGCGGCGTGCCCATGTCTCCGGTCGGACTCCAGGTTCCGGTGCTCGGCTCGTACAGCTCGGCTGTGGCGCTCAGCACCGGCTCGCTTCCCGCTCCGCCCACGACGAGCACCTGGCCCGAGGGGAGCAGCACCGCCGAGTGGTAGCGACGGCCCACCCCCATGTGGCCCACCGACGTCCACGTCCCCGTGGTGGGGTCGTATAGCTCCGCGGAGGCGAGCAGCTCGGCACCCATACCGCCGCCCCCTGTCACCAGCACCCGGCCGTCCCTCAGCAACGTGGCGGTGTGGTAGCGACGCGCCACCGCCATGTTGCCCGCGGGCACCCACGTCCCCGTGGCCGGCTCATACAGCTCGGCCGTGGCCAGGGCGCCACCACCGTACTCACTGTCGCCACCGCCCGTCACCAGCACCCTGCCGTCCTTCAGCAGCGTGGCGGTGTGGTCGAAGCGCACGCCCCCCATCCGGCCCGCCTCCGTCCACGTGCCGGTGGATGGGTCATAGAGCTCGGCACCGGGCTCGGACCACGAGGACTGTCCGCCGGCCAGCAACACGCGCCCGTCCTGGAGCTTCGTGGCGGTGTGGGACCGGTGGGTGGTGAGGGTATTGCCAGTGGAAGCCCAGGTGCCAGTGCTCGCGTCGTACAGCTCGGCGGTGGTGTTGAAGCCGCCCGCCACCAGCACCCCGCCATCGTCCAGCAGGGTGGCGGTATGCAGCAGCCGCGGAAGGGCCATGCTGCCCGTCCTCGTCCAGCGTGTCTGGCCACAGCCCTCGGCCCCGGGGGTGGAGCAGGTGGGCTTCCGACACGAGGCACCGCAGCTCCCCGCTCCATTGCCGGCGCCGAGATCGCACTCCTCGCCCGGATCCACCACGCCGTCACCGCACCAGTGCAGCCGGCACACGGCCGAGCAGGGGGTGCCCGGCTGGCCATTGCTCGCGCCGGTGTCACACTCCTCGGGACGCTGCACCACCTCGTCGCCGCAGGACACGGGCGTGGCGCCACGGGCCAGGATGAAGGGCACCCCGTGCGAGCCGTCCGCGAACTCCCGCGAGCCCGGCAGCCGCTCTCCCGAGTCCGGATCACTCGCGATGGCCAGCGGGGTGAAGTCGGCGGCCGGGAAGTCGTCGAAGGCCTCGTGTACCGAGCAGCCCCACTTCGACAGCACGCCATCCGACATCCCCTCGAGCGCCGGGTGGGTGGCGACGACGTGGACGTCGTCGTAGCAGCCCACGCCCGATACGGTGAAGTCTCCGAAGGGCTCCAGCAACGGCACGGGCGTGTGCCGCTTCGTACCGTGGTAGTAGCAGCTCAACGAGACGTAGAGGCCCGTCCGGCCCTCCCGCGCGACCGAGAACCCCACCGCCTTGTCCGTCACCGACGTCACGCCATGGAACGCCGCGTCCGTGCCCATGATGAGGACGTTGCCGTCGATGATGGGCCCCCACACCTGGCGGCTCTGAACCGCCGCGCGCACCGCGCTCAGACTCTTGCAGAAGTCGCCGAGGATGAGGGCGCGATAGGAGGCGAAGTCCGCCGCCCCCTTGGCGGCCCACTCCTCGTCGGTGGCCAGCTCCACCTCGTAGCCCAGGCCCCTCGCCGCCAGCGCCTCGTCGCTCTGAAGGCCGCCCCTCACCGTGCTGTCGAGGATGAGCACCTTGTTGGTGCTGTCCAGCAACCGGGAACGCGTCGCGACGGCGGAGGACCCGGAGGCCGGCGACTCTCCGGTACAAGCCACGGAGAGCAGCAGGAGACCCACTGCCAGGATGCACCGGCCCCTCAGGCCGACGCGGGTGGTGGTCGATGTGTGCGTTTCAGACAGCACATACCCCTCCCGTGGAGATGCGTCTCGGTACCGGACTTCCCTGCGGCGCGAAGCGAGCAGAAGCGAATGGTAGCACCGATGGCCCTCTCGTGGGAGGAGGCGATGCGTCAAGAGCGCTCCCGCCACGACGTGACGCCGTGAAAGGTAACACTCGGGTGTCTCGCTCAGCGCGGCGGATTCAGGTACGCGGAGTGGCAGGAGACGCACGTCTCGGTGAGGCGCCCGAAGCTCTCCGCGAGCGCCTTGTCGTTGCGCTTCGCCGCGGCGTCTCGCACCTCCCTCGCCCTCATGCGCGCCTCGTCCTGCAGGACGAAGAAGCGCTCCGGAAGCGCCGCGTTCACGTCTCCCTCCCCGCCGACGATCGGGCGCGCCATCCGCGGCTCGGAGGCAATGCGCTGTGCCGCCTCGCGCGCCACGTCGTATCGCAGCAGCGTCACGCTCAGCATCAGCTCCACCATGTCCTTTCCGTGACGCGCCATCTTCTTCTTCAGCACCCGCCGCGCGTCCTCGGGCAGGTAGTCCGGCTCGGGCAGCGAGTCACGCGGCTTCTCGGACGAGCCCGCCTGGGGAGCGCCCTTCTTGACGGGTGGCTCCTCCGCGTACACGCGCGCTCCCACGGACAGCAGCCCGAGCAACCCCAGGGACAGGACGAATCGGCGACTCTTCATGGCGCTTCCTCACGTGCTGGATGACAGGACGAGAGCCCCCCGCCTGGGACTCCGGGCACGGGCCGGAAATCGCCGGCGTGAGCCTCGTCGAAGGAGGGCTCTGGTTGGATCATGCTGCCAACTCTTCGAGTAAGGCCGCAAGCTCAAAAGCGAAAGGCTGGCTCCCGAGACCGTCCATGTCCTCTCAATGACTGTCGAACGACGACAGGACCGAGAGTCCTCTCACGGAAAGGTCCCACCTGGCCAACGACTGGAGGGCGCCCGCTCAAGGCCTCACGGCCGAGCCCTCGAGGTGCAGCTCGAGAACGCGCGCGTACTCCTCGCCCATCAATCTCGGTACGTCTTCATGGTCCGCGCCCTCCACCAGCACCAGCCGCTTGGGCTCATTCGCCGCGGCATGGAGCTGCTCGGAAAACTCGGGGCGGACGAAGTCGTCCGCGGTGCCGTGCAGCAGCAGCAGGGGCACGCCCCGCAGCGCGCGCACCCGGGAGAGGTTGTCCCAGGAGCTCTCGGATACGAAGCCCGCGGAGAGGTCCATGTTGCTGGAGTCACGCACCAGCTCCTGGACGGAGCTGAAGGGGGACTCGAGGATGAGCGCCGCGGGAGGCGCCTCCACCGCGAGCTGCGTGGCCACCGCCGCCCCGAAGGAGCGCCCGTAGTAGACGATGCGGCTGGCCGGCAGCCCGGAGCGCGCGCTCATCCACGCGAGCGCCGCCTGGCTGTCCGCCAGCAGTCCCGCCTCGGAGGGCTCCACGTTCGTGGAGGTACCCCAGCCGCGATAATCGAAGACGAGCACGTCGTAGCCGAGGTTCGCCAGCCCCGTGGGTCGGGCGATATGCACATCCAGGTTGCAGCAGATGCCATGGAAGTAGAGGACGTAGGCCCTCGGCGGCTGCTGCGCCGCCTTCACGTACGCCGCTCCCAGCCGCACCTCCCCGTCCACCTGGATCTCCACCGGCTCGATGCGCTCCGGTGACACTGTCTCCTCGGGCGTGTCGCCCTCGGCAGGCAGCGTGTAGCGCTCCACCCGGGTTCGACTGTAGAGAAAGCCATCCAGGCCGAAGCAGGCACTCACTCCGGCCGAGGCGAGCAGGACACTCCACAGCAACACACGGCGGCTCATTCCCCACCTCCAAAGCGGTAGCGCACGCCCAGCACCGCCCCCAGCGCGCCCAGGCCGCCCACTCCCTGCCAGTCCGCCGCGTTGAAGCGGGTGGCGTAGTCCGGCTGGTACCAGCGCAGCTCCATCTGCACGCCCCACGGCTCGAACTGCACCTCCTCGCCCACCGCGAGCGACAGCAGCGGAGGGCCGCCCGCGAGCTGCACCAGCCCGGTGCCCGTGACGTAGGTGAGGAAACGCTCGCTGAAGAGGTAGCTGACGGTGGGCGACACCTCGAGGTAGGCGCGAGGGGCCGCTTCCCGAGAGGCGAGCACGCTGGTGAAGCCATACAAGCGCCCGCCCAGCGAGACGGCCGGCACCGCCCCGTCCTGCTCGAGCGCCAGCCAGCTCCCGCCCACGTCCAGGCCCGCCACTCCGAAGGTGAGCGAGGTGAGGTGCGCGTGGGCCGACACGTCGACGCGCTCGGCCACGCCATAGCGGGCTCCCACGGCGCTCAGCGGCACCGGCACCACCGGGCCTACCCGGACGAAGGGGCCTCCCAGCGCCCCCTCCACCTGCACGGTCCCTCGCGGCACCGGGCGAACCTGGGTCGTCAACCCGCATCCCGTGGCCAGCACGGCGGGCAATAGCAGCAGCGCGGCTCTCATCACCCTCGTCCCATAGCCGAGTCTCACTGCTGTTGGCCAGGGGCACCCCGGCGCTCCTCCCGCGGCTCCACGCCGGTGGCGCGCCAGCTCGCGGCACACGGCTCTTTGGCACTCAGCAACAGACCTCCTCTGCCTCTCTGCCACAGCCCATAGGTACGCGCCCAAGGAACTGCTGGTGGAGGTGCTGGTGGGCCTGCTCCCCGTGGCGGGCGAAGTGGCGGACGCGGACGCGGCCCTCTCCGGGAAGAGCCTCACCGGCCACCCTCTCACCCCGCCGGAGCGCACGCTGCACGCCATGGGCGTGCTGCTGCCCTTCGTCGGGGGCTCGCTGCTGACAAAGGGGGAGGAGCTGGGCCCCCTCGCCCTGCGCACCGGCCGCGGCCTGGACGAGGTGTGGGTGCTCTCCCGCGTGGCCTCCCACCTCGTCGCCCGGAGACGCGCGGGAGATTGAGCGACTGCTGGCCGCCGCCTCCAAGGGACACACCTTCGGCGCCGAGGAGTTGCGCTTCCTCCAGCGGGTGGCGCGCGGGCTGGAGGCGCCGCTGCACGAGGCCGCCGAGCCCCTGCGCGTCGGCCGCAAGCTGCCCCTGGTGGGCGTGCGCGCGCTCCCGGACGGTAGTCCGCTGCTCCCCGGCTCCCCAGCCCACAAGGCCCAGCGCTGGGTGGACTACCAGTTTCGCCACCCCGAGAAGTACCCCCACTTCTCCTTCCAGGCGGACC
>QKJM01000848.1 GCA_003249315.1 Archangium sp. | reverse complement strand
GGGTCCTCCGGAGCGGGCGCGGGACTGGTCTCCGGGGGGGGAGTCGGAGTCGGCTCGGTGCCCTGAGGAGGCATCGGCTCAGGGTCGGGGGAGGGGGAAGGAGTGGGGGGAGTGGGAGTGGAGGCCACCGTGACATCGAGGGTGGTGGTGGCCGCGTTGTCCCCCCGGGTGCCGCCATCGCCGTCACACGAGTTGCCAATGGCGAACAAGGTGATGGGGCCCTCCTCCGTGGGTGCTTGCACCTGGAAGTCGAAGAACAACAAGTTGTCGCTGAAGGGCTGCGGTGCTCTCTGGGTGAGCTCGCCCGAGGACACCTTCGTCCCCTCGCCCTCGATGAGCATGGCGGAGGGGTCGCTCACCGCGACGTTCATGCCGCCCTCCACCGCCGCGCCGCCCTCGATGATCAGCCGATAGGTATTGGTGGAGCCGGGGAGTACCGTGGAGGGTCCCGTCAGGGTGACGGTGGGCTCAGGCCCCCCCTTGTGACAACTGTTGCAGGTTTTCGTGGTCATTCCAGATCGGCCGGTGGCTCCCTTGGGATAGGCCATCGCGACAGAAGACATACCAACCACTCCAAGAAGGACGAACGACCGGACGCGCATGCGATGGAATTCCTCTGTTATGTTGGACTCACCGCGTGGACCGGACGGGTTCACGCTGGCTTGCGGCGCTCAACGTGTCGGGGTTCGGGGTATTCCGAGGCTCCCTGCGCCTACCCGTGGGACGAGCAGGCAAGGGATGCGGCTGGAATAGCGCGCTCCGGGGTTCGTTGCGGCCGTGAACGCGAGCAGTCGGGGGGCACGGCCTTTCCGCTGCTCATCTGAACCACTCCCAGCCGTGAGGTCCTGAATGATGCTGAAGCACGTGTATGCCGCCTTCCTGGTGTTGGTATCGCTTCCTGCGTTCGCAGGAGTGGAGCAGGTGGGGGAGACCCAGGTGCGGTTTGCGGGCACGGGCCCCGCGGGCCTCCGACTGGAGGGAAAGACAAACATGATGACCCTCCACGAAGAAGGGGCGACCGTCTCCTTCACCGTGCCGCTGAAGACCCTCGAAACAGGCATCGCGCTGCGGGACAAGCACATGAAGGAGCGCTACCTGGAGGTCGACCGCTATCCCCAGGCGGTGCTCATGGTTCCCTGGTCCGCCGTCCGGCTTCCGGAGCCCGGACGGGCGCACTCCCAAGTGGTCACCGGAACGCTGACGCTCCACGGACAGAGCCGCGAGGTCCAGGTGCGCTGCGACCTCAAGCACAACGGTGACCGCTACGAGGTCCGCTCCCAGGTGCCGATCAACATGAAGGACTTCGGCATCGAGACTCCCCGCTATATGGGTCTGTCGGTGAAGCCGGACATCGAGACGGTCGTCACCTTCAGCTTCAAGAAGGACTGAGGCTCCTGACCCATGCGCCAGGCACTCCTCCTGCTGTCGTTGTTGATGGTGGGGCTCGCGCCGCTCGGGGCCGAGGCCTACCCGTCGATGATCCGCCACGGCTATGCGAGCTGCGCCACATGCCATGTGGACCCCTCGGGTGGGGGCCTGCTCACCACCTATGGGCGCGCGCAGTCCGAGGTGCTGCTATCTGCCAGCCGGGGCAAGAACGCCGACGAGGGAGAGGTCAGCCCGAGCACTGGCTTTCTCTTCGGCGCGGTGAAACTGCCCGAGTGGCTCAACCTCGCCATGTCCTTCAGGGGCGGAGCTCTGGTCAACAAGGCCGGGAGCACCACGGCCGTGCGCCCCGTGCAGATGACCAGCGACCTCCGCGCCCAGGTGACGCACGGGTCCCTCCAGGCGGTGGGGACGCTCGGCTTCGCCATCAGGCGGGCTCGAGCCGCCGCCCTCACCTCCGGCGAGACGAACAACGTCGTCGCCCGCGAGTACTGGCTCGGCTACGGCTTCCTGGAGCAGAGCCTGCAGTTGCGCGCCGGACGAATGAACCTGCCCTTCGGGCTTCGCAACGCCGAGCACACCGCCTGGGTACGGCAGGCCACCCGGACGGATACCAATGACAACCAGCAGCACGGCCTGTCCCTCGCATACAACGGCTCGAACCTGCGCGGTGAGCTGATGGCAATCGCCGGCAACTTCCAGGTCCACCCAGACCTCTACCGAGAGCGAGGGTATTCGGGTTTCCTGGAGTGGGCGCCCGGGACCAATATCACGGTGGGGCTGAGCAGCCTGCTCACCTGGGCTCGCTATGACATGACGAGCCGCGAGCCCGGTACCCTGCGACAGGCGCACGGTGTCTTCGGGCGCTGGTCACCCACCACGCCACTGGTGTTGCTCGCGGAGCTGGATGTGCTGGCGCAGCGCTCCCGGGGTGGCGCCTCCTCGCTGGGCTATGCCGGCCTGCTCCAGGCCGACGTGGAGCTCACCCGGGGGTTGCACGTCATTGGCTCGGGGGAGGTGTTGCAGCAGGGGCAGGGACGAGGCCTGGGGGCGGGGCTGGGGGTTGCCTGGTTCCTCCGCCCCCAGGTGGGGCTCCGCCTGGACGGCAACATGAGGAAGTTCGCATCCACTCCTGACGGGCCTCCGGTCTTCTCGGCGCTGGCCCAGCTCCATCTCTCGCTCTGAGTCCTCTGGAGGCACTCGATGTTCAAGCTTCACCCCGTCGTCTCACTGGCCCTCGCCGCGGGACTCCTGCTGCCGCTCTCCGCGAACGCCACGCCCAACTTCCCGGCCGCCCTCCAGTCCGAGCTGCTCCTCTCCCAGGAGCCCTCCTGCGCCGTCTGTCACCAGGGAGAGCCCACCAGCGGAACGGCCACCACGCCCCTTGGCAGTGACCTGCGAGCACACGGGCTCATGGCCTACGACGAGGACTCGCTCCTCTCCGCCGTCCAGGCCCTGCGCACCGAGAAGACCGATGGCGACGGAGATGGGGTCTCGGATGTCGATGAGCTCGTCGCCGGCACGGACCCGAACCTCGGGGCGGAGGCCTCGCCCCTGTTGCCCGAGCCCACTTATGGCTGCAACGCGAGTTCGGAGGGGCTCGGCCTGCTCGCCCTGGTGGGAGCGCTCCTCGCGCTCGTCCCCTCCCGCCGCCGGGCGAGAGTCCCCAAGCAGCGCTGAGCAGCCCCCCTCAGACGGGGGGCACTCGAGCCAGGGGCGGACGCGAACCTCTTCGGAGCCCATCCGGCGAGCGGCAACGGGCGCTCCGCCGCTGACTGCGCGAACTCATGGCCTGCTGCTCAGGGGGAGCTCGACGATGAAGCACGCGCCTTCGCCGAGCTCGCTCTCTACACGTATCGTCCCACCATGGGCCGAGACGATCTCGCGCGAAATGTAGAGGCCAAGCCCCAGGCCCCCATAACTCCTGGCCGGAGCAACCCTCTCGAAACGCTCGAAGATCTTCTCCTGATCCTCCTCCGCAATACCAATTCCGTGATCGCGGACCGCGAACCTCGCCACATTCCCCTCTGACGCGACGGTGATTTCGATCGGCTTCCCGGCGCCATATTTCATGGCGTTGGCCAGGAGATTCGTAGCAACCTGCTCGATTCGAGAGCGATCCCAGAACCCATCCACATGGGGCTGAGCACTCAACCTCAACTCGCATTTCGCGCTCAAACCCTCCAGCCTGAAGCGGTCCACGATGTCACCCAGCAGTTCTGACAGATCGAACTGCTCACGCTCGAGGATCAGCCGGCCCGCGGTGATCCTCGACACATCGAGAAGGTCCTCGATGAGCCTGGTGAGACGGTCGAGTTGCCTGTCCGCGCTCTCGAAACCACTCAGCAACGCCCTGCCCCTCGGAAGAAGCTCGGGAGGTATCGCCTGCAGGTGCCGCCGCAGGAGCTGAAGATATATCTTGATGGGGGTGATGGGTGTCCTGAGTTCATGCGAGGCAAGGGCCAGGAAGTCATCTCTCACCTGGACGGACTTCTCGGCCTCGGCACGGGCCTCCTTTTCCTTGACGAGGGATAGGCTCAGTTGCTCCTCCAGCCGTTTGCGCCTCTCCACATCCTTGAGCAGGGCTCGGGCAATGTCCCTCTGCTGCTCGGTCGCCGCGAAGAGCAGGAGGCCGATGGCGGACATCGAACTCATGAATATCTGGAGGTAGAGGATCTGGATGCTATGCATCACATCCGTCGTGGCCAGAAGCCTGACGGTCCCGCCGATCGCCGAGAGGCTGGACAACATCACCACGGAAGAGGTCATTCGAAGGTCGAAACGCAGCGCTGCCCAGACGACGAATGGCAATACGACATAGGATGGGAGCAGGTTGCCGAGAAACACCTGAAAACCGCGCCCGAACACCAGCCAACACGACAACAGCAGCAGGCCCAGCAGCGCCACTCCCTCGAGCCAGCGAGGACTCACTCCCCTGGATGTCGGGTAGTGGATGAAGGACAGAAGGAATGGGGTCAGCGTCAGCACGCCGGCCATGTCGGCCAGCCACCACACCTGGAATACACTTCCAGACATCGACGGCGATATGAGACCACCCAGGTAGAGGGAGAGCGTGCCGATGCTTCCACCGAACAACGTGGGCAGGACCGCGCCCAGGACGATCAGCGAGATGGCATCCCGGAAGGTGGCGATCCGTTCGTCAAAGCGACAAAGGTACCTCAGGGCCAGCGCCCCCACCAGGGAGCTGAGCATGTCGCCCACGCCACCGAGGAGCGAAGGGACCCAGGGTACGCCAAGCGACTGGGTGAACAGGATGGGACCCAGGAGTGTGCCGGGCCACATCCTGATGCCAAAAGTCAGCAGCGCCGCCAACCCGATGCCCGCTGGAAACCAGATCGACGTGACGTGCGCATATGTTGGCGCGAGCCTGAACCCTGCCCAGGCCACCGCCGCATAGAGCACCGCCAGCACCAGCACCTGCAGCCAGTATTGCCACCTCAATACCACCTGTGGCACAGGGCACTTCATCGACTCCCCCGCCCCCTCTTCCTCCAGGCTCCACGAGTGCCGCCAGCCTGACGAGAGAGGGGCAGGCCTCCCGCCAGGGCAGATACCCCATTCGTCCCTCGGTTCCTTCGCATGGTCCACCACCGTTCTTCACGGCGGAAAGGCCGAGGCCAACCCCGGAGTGCTCCTCTTTCCGGCTCAGTAACGCCTGCGCCAGCGCAGCTCGAGCGATCCCACCCGGGCATCTCCATACCTCAATTCTAGCAGCAGGCGCCGGCTCAGCAGGTACTCCACATCGAGCTCATTGCGATTCTCTCCGCGCAGCACGTCCGCGCCGAGCTGCGTCTCCAGGCCGAGGAAGAGCCGCTCTCCCACGAAGGTGCCTGCCCGCACGCGCGCGCCCTCGAAGCCCCGGGTCCCCGGCTCTATCTGCAGGAAGTCCACGGGGAGCGCGCGCCCCAGGGTTCGCTCCAGCCGGCGGGAGAGGAAGCCGCCGAGCAACGACACCGCCTGTGCCCCGACGTCCAGCTCGCCCCCGGCTCCCGGAGTGAGCTGCCGGCGACCGGTGGCGAGCAGGGTGAGGATCTCCGTCTCGCTCAGCGACGGGGTTGACGAGAGCCGGGTGCTCACATTCCCTGGCCTGCCCTCCACCGAGAGCGTCACCGTCACGTCCTCGCGGCGATTCACATGGGTGGCCACCACCTCCAGCTCGGGCTCGAGCACCGGCCCGGTGAAGAGCACCTGCGACTGCTCGCCCAGGACGAAGCGCCTCCCCAGGAAGGACAGCCACCCCTGGCGCACGAAGAGGCGGCCGAAGGCCTCCGTCTCCCCCTCCTCCCGGAGGAGCCGGAAGTCCTCGCCCAATCCCACCTCCACATCGAGGTCGTCCCCCACGACTCGGATGTACCTCGGCGACTCGACGGCCGCCCCCCACCGGAGCTCGCCCTCCTTGCCAGCCTCGGCTCCCGCGCGAGCCTCCTCGGGCTTCTCACCCACCGGCTTGCCATTGCGGACGAAGACAACGTTCTCTGGAGGCTCCAGTTCCTGCAGCTCCCGAGCGCTGGTGGAGGGCAGCTCGATGAGCGCCCGGTCGAAGCGCAGCGGGGAGACGTCCACCACCGCCTCCGTCACGCTCCCCCTGGCGGTGGCCTCGAGCGACACGTTGGCCCAGAGCTGATCCTGGTAGACGAAGGGAAACCGCTCCAGGTTCGCCCGGGTCCGGAAGGTCAAGCGCTCCCCCTCGCGCTCGAGCTGCCCCGACACCCGCCCCTGGCCGCCCGCGGACCTCGCCACCAGCTCCTCGAGCACCACCCTGTTCCCCTGCCCCCGAGCGAGCAGGTGGATGTCCCGGTAGTTGCCGAACCCCACCGTCTCGAGGATGCCGCGCTCCCACTCCAACTCGCCGTCCACCACCGGCGCGCCCACGCGCCCCGCCAGCTTCAGGTCCGCACGTACCCTTCCCCCCACGCGGAGGATGCGCGGCGCCAGCAGTCGGACCACCGGCTCGAGCCGCTCTCCCGACACCGGGCCAAGCCGCACCTCTCCAGAGAGCGCCACCTCGCCGCGCCTCTCCTTCTCGATGAGCCGCGCGAGCGGAGCCTCGAGCTGGACTCCGGTGCGAAAGAGGACCTCCTCCTGCCGCGCCACACGTGCCTCCACCCGCGTCCGCTCCGGCCGCAACTCCACGTCAGAGAACAGCGTGAGCGGCACCTCGCCCTCGAAGCCAAGCCCGGCCAGGCGCAGCTCGAGCCGGCCCTCCGGACGCAGCAGCGAGCCCCGCACCTTCACCTGCCCGCTCAGCCGAGGCGCCTGGGCGAGCTCGGTGAGCTTCACCTCAGCGAACTCGAAGCCGAACAGCGAGGGCGGCAGGGGAAAGTCGCGAAGGTCCGCCTCCAGGGTGATGGGGGCGCGCAGCAGCTCCTCCCTCGAGGGACGCTGCCGCAGGAGCCGTCCCAGCGAGAAGGGAAGCTGGATGCTCACCCGGCTCGGCTGCTCCAGGGCAGTGGCGGTCAGCTCCAGGGTGAGCCTGCCATTCGGCCGGGTGCGGGCGCGCACCATGAAGTCCACTGGAGGAAGCCCCTCGGCGAGCACCTGACGCACCACGACGCGCGCATCCAGGCTGGGATTCTCCAGCGAGCCCGACAGCTTCACGTCCGCCTCGGTGACACCCTTCAATGAAACTTCGAGCCCGAGCCGACGCAGCAACTCCTCCAGGCCGATATCCTCCACCTCCACTTCGAGGCGGATGGGACCACGCTGCCGCACCTGGGCCAGCACGACGCGCGCGCGCCGCACCCGCATTGAGGGCACCACCGAGGGACGGAGGAGGAACGCGGGGCGCACCCGTGGCTGGCCCGTGGGTCTCCTACCGCGCTCCCCCTTGCCCTCGCCCGGGCCCGCGCCCCCCTGGCCCGCGCCTTCACCATCACCTGCGTACTCGCCCTTACCTGCCAGCCAATCGAACAGGTCCGGGATGTCGAGGCGAAGCTTCACACCGCGCAGCGTCTGCTGCTTGTACTGGAGGAGCGGAAAGCGACCGTTGGTGGACAAGGTGGGGTTGCGCATCGGCCCTTCGAGCGAGAAGGAAGCCCGGCCCCGGCCCCGCACCGGGAGGCGCTCCGGCCCCACCACCTGGCCCAGCGTCCGAGACAGCTTGTGCAGATCCGTCGCGACGACGTTGCCAGAGAGGGCCACCTGCTCGGGAGTGCCCTCGCCCTTGGCGGTGAGGCTCGCTCCAGGGAGGCTCAGCTCTCCCTGCTCGAGCACGAAGCGGCCATCCTCGGCCCGGGCCTCGACGAGGATGGGGCCGAAGGTGGTGTCCTCCATGAGGGACGGAGGCACGGTGATACGCAACTCCCCGGTGAGCTCCTCCAGGCGCTTGCCGCCCCCCTGCGCCATGGCCTCCAGCGAGATGTCCGACCTCGGCCCCTTCGCGACGAGCTCGGCCAGAT
>QKJM01000764.1 GCA_003249315.1 Archangium sp. | reverse complement strand
GTCCACGTGGACAGGATGAACCTGGTGTATGCGCTGGCCGAGCGCGGCCAGGAGAGCGTGCTCGCGGAGGTGAGCAAGAAAGCCCTCCCCCTGTTGGAGCTGAACCCACGGGAGCTGAAGAACAAGAAGGCGCTCTCGTTCCAGCTCGAGGACGTTCAGCAGATCCTCATCCGCCCGGAGGTCGGTGGTGAACCCATCAAGCTGGCGAAGATGCAGGAGACGCAGCGGTGGGAGGTGGTGGAGCCCATGCCTGGCAAGGCCAAGGAGTTCAAGGTGGCCGCGCTGCTGGGCGCGCTGAGCAGGCTGAAGGCAGCGACCTTCGGCGAGGCCAACCCCCGACGATGGGAGAAGTACGGGATTGGCGACACCTCCCGCGGCGTGACGCTGCTGGACGTCAGGGGACAGGATCTGGCCCGGCTGTGGCTCGGCAACGAGGTGAAGGGAAACGCCCAGCGCCTCTGGGCGCGCGGCGCCTCCGACGAGGTGCTCGAGGTGGAGAAGTCCGCCCTCGGCGACCTGCCCGTCTCCATCTCGGACGTACTGGAGGGAGCGCCGGCCTCGGCCAGCTCGCCCTGAGCCTCCCGCTCACACCTTCAGCAGCATGAAGCGCTGCTCGGCGTTGAGCTTCGTCATGAGCGGCATCGCCACGTTGTAGACGGGGATGCCGCTCTTCGTCTTCCCGACATGCGAGCCGTGGTGCGCATGCCCGTGGAAGACGGCCTCCGCCCCGTAGTGATCCACCGGCATCGCCAGGCGGCTCGTCCCCAGGAAGGGGCGGATCTCGATGTTCTCCCCCTCCAGCGTCTCCGGGATGGGTGCGTAGTGCATGATGACCACCTTCCTCGACGTGTCGAGGTGACTGAGCGCCGCCTCCAGCTTGAGCGACTCGCTCACCGCCTCCTGCACGAAGGCCTTCGTCTGGGCCTCGCCGAAGGCCTGCAGCGTCGCGTTGCCGAAGCCGCCGCCAAAGCCCTTCACCCCCGCCACACCCAGCACCCGATCGAAGATGAAGTGGTCCCCATCCAGCACATGCACTCCCACCCGGGAGAGATCGGCGATGATCTCCCTCGACTGGTTGTGCTCGTAGTCATGGTTGCCGAGCACCGCCGCCACCGGGACCCGGAGGGCCGACAGTTCCTCGGCCAGCACCTTCCCCTCCTCGATCAGCCCGCGATCCGTCAGGTCTCCACAGAGCAGGAGGATGTCCGCCTCGGCGTTGATCTGCTTGACGATCTGGCGGAAGCGGCCGTGCTGATCCTCACGGCAGTGGAGGTCACCAACCGCCGCCAGCCGTATCGTCGAGCTCGAGTCCCTCGCCACGTGCCACCCCCTTCCTCCGGTCTCGCTCGTCCCAGGACCGTCCGTCACCGTACCCCCAGTGGTGGATGTCCACCGCGTAGTTCACCTTGGAGATGAGGTTGCCCCTGCACAACCGCTCCTCCCAGTTCCCCTCCTTCAATGAGTCCAGCGTGCGGCCCATCAGCTCCGTCATCACCCAGGCCGGCACCGTGTCGCGCTCGCACGGGTAGGCGAAGCGGAACAGCATCAGGTGACTGAGCAGCACCTCCCAGTACCGCTCGAAGCGGCGCATCAGCCGCTCCCAATCCAGCACCGGCCCCTGCTTGAGCAGCAGGTGGTTGATGTCCGCCCCGTCGTAGCGCTCGCGCTCGCTGACGAAGGCCTTGGACCAGATCATCTCCTCGGGCGGTGCGATCTGGCAGCGGTGACCGAAGACGAGCGCCGCCTGCCCATGGCGGAACCACTCGTCATCCACCTCGGCCACGCCGTTGCCGGACGAGAAGATGAGGTCCACGAAGTAGTCGCCCCACCAGGCCTTGTAGAGCCACCCCTCCTCGGTACAGTCGGAGCGCCAGCCCTCCCGCTCCAGCACGCGCAGCGCCCGGAGCGCATCTCGTCGACGTGGGAACAGATCCAGATCCTTCGTGTCCCGGTAGATGCCCGTATAGGTGGCGTAGGCGTAGGCCCCCCCCACCAGGAAGGGCACTCCCGCTTCCAGCAGCAGTTGGATGGCCCGGCTCCGGGCGTTGAGCTCCTCCGGCTCCCGCGCCTGCATCGCGAGCGCGGCATCGGTTCCCATCTCACCGGGGTGGTTGGGGTGTCTCTTCTCCATGCGGCAAACGTAGGAACGGGCCCTATTTCCCGGCCGCGAGCCCGCCCGGTACGCCCGGTGAGCAGCCAGGAGACCTCCAACCACCTGGAATTCCTTGTCTTCCCCTTGATGAAGGCGCGCTTCCGTTCTTGACTCCCCGGAGGTGGCTCTCCTACGTTGCACGGCCCTACTTAGAGAAGGATCGTACCCACCATGGCTCGCGTCACTGTCGAAGACTGCCTCCCTCAGGTCGACAACCGGTTCGCGCTCGTGCTGCTGGGGGCCAAGCGCGCCCGCCAGCTCATGGCCGGCGCCCGCCCCATCATCGAGCAGTCCAAGAACAAGCCCCCCGTGCTCGCCCTGCGCGAGGTGGCCACCGGTCGGGTGAAGTTCGACCGGGATGTGCGCGAGGCCCTCACTGGCAAGTACAGCGAGGAGTCCGAGATCCACGCCGGCTAGTCGTCCCCCGAGCCCTCCGGACTTCCCCCGGAGGGCGGAGCCTCGGGGAGCGAGGTCCCCGCGCGCAGCAGCATCCTGGCCGCGCGCGCGGCGATGGCCTTCTCCCCCTTGTAGCCCAGCAGCGCCGCCGCCCGGGCCAGCGGCACCCACTTCGCCTCGTCCACCTCCACCCGGTGCCCCGTGTGGCGGATGTCCCCCAGCACTCCCGACTGGTAGCGGAACAGGAAGAAGTGGACGCGCTTGAAGATGCGCTGGCCGCGGAACTGGTAGACGTAGCGGATCTCCCCCAGCGGTGCCATCAGGGTGGCCGTCAGCCCCGTCTCCTCCCACACCTCTCGCGTCGCCGTCTGCTCCGGAGTCTCTCCCGGATCCACGTGCCCCTTCGGAAGCGCCCACAGGGAGCGGCCGTGCGGCCGGATGACGGCCACCTCCAGCTCGCTCCCCTGCTCCCGTATCACCACTCCTCCGGCTGACGCCTCGCGCGGCATACGCGCAAGGTAACCGATGATGGGCCCTCCTTCAGGATACTTGTGCGAAGTGCCGCAGCTTCGCTTCCGCCCCCAACCGGTAGGCGTAACGCAGCGCGCTCAGCAACCGCTCCAGCCGCCGGCCACTGACGTGCCCCATCAACCCCGTACAGAAGTTGCGCGACAGCCGGTTGGCCTCCTCGTACCGCCAGCGCTCCTCCTCGCTCAGCCGTTCCCGGTAGCGCACCCGCTCGAACAGCCGCCCCAGCAACTCCTTCGCCCACGCCTCCACCCCCTCTCCCCACCGGTGCAGCAGGCACAGGGCGAACTTGTCCACCTCCGCCTGCGCCTCCAGCTCCAACAGCGACACCGTGCGCTCATGTGCGGCGGTGTGCGCCACGTAGACGAAGTGGGAGACGCCCTCGGCGAGTTGGCAGAAGCCGTCCAGCTCGCGATCCAGCAGGGAGGCCACCGGGCCGCCCTCGTAGGGCGCGAGGCGTCGCAACAAGGTGGGGGCGAGGTAGAGGGCGAGCTCCAGCTCTCCCTCCCCCTCATAGACGAGCAGTTCCTCCTCCGCCCGCCCTGTGGCGCCCAGCCGAGGGGCGGCCTCGGAGCCCACCAGGAAGTGCTCCACCCGGGCCTCGCACTGGATTCCGTAGATGGCCTCCAGGTGCGCTTGCACTCGCTCGACCATCCCGCACCTCTCCGCTCAGTTCGGCAGGCCCCTGGGCACCACGATGCCCGCGTCCACCAGCACCCGCTCCAGCCGATCGCTCCCCGTGCGCACCCAGCTCTCGTACACCTTGAGCGCACCCGAGGAGCCGCTCTTCACCAGGCCCCGCGCGGAGATCTCCTCCAGCACGTCCACCACCGCCCGGAACTTGGCGCACAGCTCCCGGTACACCGCGGCGAAGCCCGACGCGGGCGCCAGGTCCGCCACCTGCCCGTACGCCGCCCCGCCCATCTGGATGTAGTAGTCCTGCCCCACCGGCCCCTCCCGCAACGCGCCCGAGAAGAAGCCGGCCTGATAGAGGGACACGTCCCCCAGCCGCCGCAGCGTGCGGATCCGCTCCTCCCGCTGCTGCTGGAGCGAGCGGTGGTACAGCATCGCCAGCGGCTCCTGCTCCTTGCGCCCGTCCTTCCCCTCACTGAACAGGTGGTCCGCGCTCGCGAACTCGGACAGCAGGTTGACCAGGTAGAACTCCGTCCCCTCCGCAATCGCCACCCGCTGCTTCTGGATGACTTCCTCCAACAGGGATCTGAAGAACTCCTTCAACGAGGGGGTCGTCACCAGTTGACTCATGGACTCTTCCTCCTCCCCTGCCCCCGGGATCGCGGACGGAGGCAGCAGGGAAAAGGTACCAATTTCTTCCACTCACCGCAAAAGGACCCCCAGTCATTCCGGGCACTTACGCTGGCACTCGCCCTCACTGACTGCCAATCCGCACCGCCCGCGTCCGCCCGGGGAAGGTCGAGACGTCCACTCGTCGACTTCCGGAAAAGTCCTGTATCGACGCGTACTTGCTGACCGACAACACCCGCGACCCGGCTCCCTTGACGGTGCAGGGACCCTGGTTATTATCCCGCGCGCCTGACGGTTGGCACTCTCCAGGTGAGAGTGCCAACCGCCATGGGCCGCAAGGCCCTTTTTCCCAACCCAGGCGCCCAGGGTGGGCGCTGTCCGGAAGGAGATAGACCATGAAGATTCGTCCCCTGCAGGATCGTCTGATCGTCGAGCGAGTGGCCGAGGAGAACAAGACCAAGGGTGGTCTCTTCATCCCCGATACGGCCAAGGAGAAGCCGCTCGAGGGCAAGGTGATCGCCGTGGGCAACGGCAAGGTGCTCGAGGACGGCAAGGTTCGCCCGCTGGACATCAAGGATGGCGACACCATCCTCTTCAGCAAGTACGCGGGCACCGAGATCAAGCTCGAGGGCAAGGAGTACCTCATCCTCCGTGAGGAGGACGTGCTCGGTGTGATCGAGAAGTAATTCCACCCCCTCCTGAAAACCCTTCAACAAAGGAACTGAGAGAAAATGGCCAAGGACATTCTTTTCGACGTCCGCGCGCGTGAGTCCATCCTGCGCGGCGTGAACATCCTGGCGGACGCGGTCAAGGTCACCCTGGGCCCCAAGGGTCGCAACGTGGTGATCGAGAAGTCGTTCGGCTCCCCCACCATCACCAAGGACGGCGTGACGGTGGCCAAGGAGATCGAGCTGGAGAACAAGTTCGAGAACATGGGCGCGCAGATGGTCAAGGAGGTTGCCTCCAAGACCTCGGACGTGGCGGGTGACGGCACCACCACGGCCACCGTGCTGGCCCAGGCCATCTTCCGCGAGGGCGCGAAGCTGGTGGCCGCCGGGCACAACCCGATGGACATCAAGCGCGGCATCGACAAGGCCGTGGCGGCGATCGTCGAAGAGCTGAAGAAGCTGGCCAAGCCCACCAAGGACAAGAAGGAGATCGCCCAGGTCGGCACCATCTCCGCCAACGGCGACGACACCATCGGCGGCATCATCGCCGACGCCATGGAGAAGGTGGGCAAGGAGGGCGTGATCACGGTGGAGGAGGCCAAGGGCCTGGAGACCACCCTGGACGTGGTCGAGGGCATGCAGTTCGACCGCGGCTACCTCTCCCCGTACTTCGTGACGGATCCGGAGCGCATGGAGGTCGTCCTCAACGATCCCTACATCCTCATCAACGAGAAGAAGATCTCCTCGATGAAGGATCTGCTCCCCATCCTCGAGCAGGTGGCGCGCAGCGGCAAGCCGCTGCTCATCATCGCCGAGGAGGTTGAGGGCGAGGCGCTGGCCACCCTGGTGGTGAACAAGATCCGCGGCGTGCTGAACGTAGCGGCGGTGAAGGCGCCGGGCTTCGGTGACCGCCGCAAGGCCATGCTCGAGGACATCGCCACCCTGACGGGCGGCCGGATGATCGCCGAGGACCTGGGCATCAAGCTGGAGACGCTGACGCTCGACGACCTGGGCCGCGCCAAGCGGATCACGGTGGACAAGGACAACACCACCATCGTGGACGGCGCCGGTGCGCAGAAGGACATCGAGGCGCGCGTGAAGCAGATCCGCGCCCAGGTCGAGGAGACCAGCAGCGACTACGATCGCGAGAAGCTGCAGGAGCGTCTGGCGAAGCTGGTGGGCGGCGTGGCCGTCATCAACGTGGGCGCCGCGACCGAGACCGAGATGAAGGAGAAGAAGGCTCGCGTGGAGGACGCCCTCAACGCGACCCGCGCGGCCGTCGAGGAGGGTGTGGTCCCCGGCGGTGGCGTGGCCCTGCTGCGCTGCAGCCAGGCGCTCGATGCCGTCAAGGTCGAGGCCGGTGAGAAGTTCGGCGTGAACATCATCCGCCGCGCCGTCGAGGAGCCGCTGCGCCAGATCGTCGCCAACGGCGGCCTCGAGGGCAGCGTCATCATCAACAAGGTCAAGGATGGCCAGGGCTCCTACGGCTTCAACGCCGCCACCAGCACCTACGAGGATCTGCTGGCCGCCGGCGTGATCGATCCGGCCAAGGTGAGCCGCACCGCGCTGCAGAACGCGGCCTCCGTCGCCTCCCTCATGCTCACCACCGAGGCCATGGTGGCCGAGCGCCCGAAGGAGGAGGAGAAGGGCATGCCCGGCGCCGGTATGGGCGGCATGGGCGGTATGGGCGGCATGGGTGGCATGGGCGGCATGGGCATGTAAGCCCCTCCCCCGGCTCCGGCGCGCGGGCCATCCCGCGCGCCACGCCTTCAGCGGCCTCCGGTTCCCTCGTGGAGCCGGGGGCCGTCTGCTTTGGAGGATCGACTGGCACTCGGTCCCTCGCCCTCTTAGCTTTGGCGAAAAGCGGAGGAGGAAGCACGTGAAGCCCGTGAAGATCTACACCACCAACTATTGCGGCTACTGCGACCGGGCGAAGGCACTGCTGACCCGGAAGGGCGTGAGCTACGACGAAGTGGATGTCTCCGGAAACCACGAACTGCGCACGAAGCTGGCGGAGATGAGCGGCCAGCGCACGGTCCCGCAGATCTGGATCGGAGACACCCACGTGGGGGGCTACACCGATCTGGCCCGTCTGGAGAGCGAGGGTCGGCTCGACACGATGCTGGGCCCCTGAGAGCAGACGGCCAGACAGGCCCCGGTGCGCACCACCCCGAGCGTGCCCACCTTGCCGGGAGGTATTCATCCCGAACATGGAGGCGCGCAATGGCACAGGCAGGTGAGCAGGTGACGGGCGTCCGCGACGAGAGCTACGATCTCCTCGGTGTGCTCTACCACTGTCTTCAGACAGCGACGGCGTGCGAGCAGTACATCCGCGACGCCGAGCAGGCCGGAGAGCACGAGCTGGTGGAGTTCTTCCGCGACTACCAGGAGGCCCAGAAGGCGCTGGCCGAGCGCGCGAAGAACCTTCTCGGAGTGAAGCTGGGACGCACCGTCGGAGCGCCAGCCCGGCGCGGCGGCACGGCCAGGGTGGAGGCCCGACGCCCCTCCAAGCCCCGCTCTCCCGGGGCGCAGACCAACGCCCAGGTACTCTCCGGCGGCCGAGGGGAGTTCGAAGACATCGTCGACGAGCAATCCAAGGAGTCCTTCCCCGCCAGCGACGCGCCGGCCCACTACTAGCCCGCCGAGACCGCCGCCCCCCTCGAACACGCCAGGGAAGCACCCGGAGGGCAGCCAGGCCCTCCCCTGGCTGTGGTCCCTCCTTTCCTACATCCTGAGCCGAATGCTCCACCCGGACGGCAGTCCGGGCGGCGCTTCCCCACCCGGAAACCGTCCCCCGGTGCGTCGGGCTTGCCCATCCCATG
>QKJM01000775.1 GCA_003249315.1 Archangium sp. | reverse complement strand
CCTCGCGCAGCAGCCGTGCGTGCCAGTAGGAGGCCCAGCCCTCGTTCATGATCTGGCAGGCGAATACCGGCTGGAAGTAGAAGGACTCCTGACGCACCGTGAGAAAGATGTCCCGCTCCCAGTCCTCCATGTCGGGGGCGTAGCGGGCGATGAACCAGAGCAGATCGTATTCGGGGCTGGGCGGGATCTTCGCCTTCTCCGGATTGCTGGAGAGCGCCGGGGGAGGGGCGTTGCCGGTCAGGCTCTCGAAGCGTTCGAGAAAGGGGTCCTGGGCCGGATCCCGGGTGGGCTGGGCCCGGTGGATGGGGTAGGACTTGCGGTGCACCCCCTGGTGGGTGTCGATATGCTGCTCCAGCGACAGGGCCGCGTCGAGCACCCGCTCCACCCGCTCCACCCCGTGCTGTTCCATGGCGCGGGTGATCTGGACCGCGTGGGCGGCCGCCTGTTCCACGATGTTGTAGCCCACCTGGCGCTGGGTCTCGGCGAACAGCTGGTTGTTCTTGGCGAAATCGGCATGACCCAGGACGTGCGCCACCACCAGGGTGTTCTCGGCGAGGGAGTTGTTGTTGGCCAGGTAGGCGCGGCCGGGATTGCCCGGGAAGACCACTTCAAAGACCCGCGAGTGCCCCATGCGGTGCTGCACCAGCTGGTAGATGTAGCGCACGCCGAAAGACCAGTGGGGCATGCGCACGGGCAGGCCGTAGATGGAGATCTCCATCATGAAGGCTGGCGGCACCACCTCGAATTCCACCGGGTAGAAGTCGAGGCCCTGCTCCCTGGCGAGGGGTTCACGTTCCATGGGAAGCGCCTCACCCGCTGGCCTGTGCATTCGCCTCGTTGAAGAGGCGGCGTATCGCCTCCCAGACGTCCTCCTCCTCGGCAATGCCGTAGCTGCCGACAGGCCGTCCCAGCCCGGCCATCTCTTCGAAGAGTCCGGCCGTTTCGCTCTCCAGCTTCGTCATCTGCCGGTGATGGACGGTCTCCAGGTAGCCGGAGAAGGCGGTGAGCGCGGTGAGCTTGTCCAGGGCCTCGAGCGCCCGCGTGTGATCCTCGTGGAAATTCACCCCGTCGGAGGCATAGAAGAGGTAGAGGTTGTAGCGGCCCGGGTCGTAGCGGGCGTCGATGATATCGAGCGCCTTGGTGAAGGCGGTCGAGGCCATGGTGCCGCCTTCCGCGGTGACCTTGAAGAACTCCTCCTCGGGGAACTCCCAGGCGCGTACGGTATGGGCGATGAAGACCGGCTCGATGTGGGTGTACTGCCGTCTCAGACCCTGCAGCACCCAGAAGAAGAAGCTCTTGGCCAGGCGCCGTTCCTCCCCGGTCATGCTGGAGGAGACGTCCATGGTGAAAAAGACGGCGGCGCGGGTTACCGGCCGGGGTTTGCGCACCAGTTGACGGAAGCGCAGGTCGTCGTTGGTGAAGGCCGGGCCTTCGGGATTCACCGTGCGGCGTTTGACCGCCTCCTTGAGCGAGCGCCGGCGGTCGAGACGGGCGCGTGCACCGCGCTTGTCCCAGCCCTCGCGGGCATACTCGTTCTCCTCCATGCCGCCGCTCTTGGGCTTGAGGTTGGGCAGTTTCAGCTCTTCCCAGAGCCAGTCGATGAGCTCATCGGAGTCGAATTCCAGGACAAACTGCAGACCGCCGTCTCCGGAGCCGCCGCGCTTCCCCTCTCCCGCCTCATCGCCCGGCTGGGCCGGACGCAGCACGTCGCCGGGTTCGCCCTCGCCCTGGCCGGCGCCGTTCTGCGACTCCGGGTCGAGCAGGCGGAAACGGTAGTGCTCCAGAAAGCGCACCGGAACGCGCACGCGGCGGTTCTCGCCTCCGGTGAGCACGTCGGGTTCGGTGGCCAGGTCCGACAGACGCGCGCGCACCGCTTCGCGCACCTTCTCGCTGTGGCGCAGCCAGTCTCGGCTGCCCCGGGAGAAGAGCTCGTACCAGCGGCCGGTGGTGTGGACGGTGTCAGTCATACTGCCTGTGTCGTTTGGTTGTGTCTTCGCCGGTCGGTCGGGCCAGAGGCGTTCGGCCGGTCATGGGCGACTCATTCCTGGGAGAGCAGGGTGGTCACGTAATTCAACGCCTCGCGCGCCGAGTGGCGGTCATAGCCGTACTCGCTGATCAGCCGCTCCTCGACGGCGGAGATCTTCTTCTGCGCCTCCTCGTCGGGCCGTGACTTGGAAGTGACCAGACGCAGCACGTCACGGCGCTCCTCGAACAGGTACTTCTCGATCGCCTCGTGCAGCCTGGCGTGGCTGTCCAGGGTGAACTTCTCTCCGTGCTTGTAGGCCATCATGGCCTTGCGCACCACCTCCTGGCGGAAACTGGACTTGCCGGAGTCCGAGATCTCGATCTTCTCTTCCACCGAGCGCATGAAGCGCTCGTCCGGGGCGCGGGTCTCGCTGGTGATGGGGTCCTCGATCTCCTTGTGGTCGAGCGCCGCCTCCACCTCGTCCAGGTACTTGTCGAGCAGCGACTGGGCCTCCTCCTCGAAGGAGGTGAAGAGCGCCTTGTGCACGTCCTCCTTGACCCAGCGGTTGTAGAAGTCCTTGCGCGTGGTGACCAGGAAGTCGATCCAGGCAGCCTTCTGGTTGCCTTCCATACGGGCGTCGGATTCGATGGCGTCCTTCAGCGCCAGCAGCACCTCCATGGTGGTCAGGCTGCTGGTGTCGGTGCGCGTGATGGCATTGGACAGGGCGTTGACCACGAAGCGGGGACTCACGCCGGTGAGGCCCTCGTCGGGGCTCTCCTTGTGGATGCGCTCCACGTCCGCGTCGGAGACCTTCTCCACGTCCTCGCCGGCGTAGAGGCGCAGCTTTTTCGACAGGT
>QKJM01000664.1 GCA_003249315.1 Archangium sp. | reverse complement strand
ACGCCTGCCGGGGGCGGGGTGGCTGCTGCTGTTCATCGGCACCTACAAGCTGGGCGAGTCGATGGCGGACGTGCTCTTCAAGCCCTTCCTGGTGGATGCGGGCTTCACGCCGGGGCAGATCGGCCAGTGGGTGGGGACGTGGGGGAACGTGGCATCGCTGCTGGGCTCGGCGGCGGGAGGGTTGCTGGCGACCCGGATGCCGTTGCTGGGCGCGCTGGCCCTCACGGCGAGCCTGAGGGTGTTCCCCCTGGGGGGCGAGTGGTGGCTGGCGATGCGGGGGGCCACGGAGGACGGCGTCATCGTGGTGACGATGGCGGAGAACTTCTTCGGGGGCGCGCTCACCACGGTGCTGTTCGCGTTCATGATGTCGCGGGTGGATCGGCGGATCGGCGCGGCGCACTACACGCTGCTGGCGAGCGTGGAGGTGCTGGGCAAGGCCCCGGCTGGCCCCCTGGCGGGCGTGCTGTACGGCGGGGGCTGGAGCTACGGGCAGGTGTTCCTGCTGGGGACGGTGCTCTCGGTGGCCTTCGTGGGCCTGCTCCTCCCCCTGCGCGAGCGGCCCGTCCCCCTGCCGAGGCCCGCCCCACCCCAGCCATGAGCGCCCCCGGAGAGCCTGGCCGCCTGCCCGGGTCCAGGCTTCGGTGTAACCGTTCGGCCCTGGCGCGTATATAGGAGGCGCGGGGCAGTCACCGAGGAGAGACATGGACGCGAAGAAGAAGGTGGGACTCATCGCGGCGGTGGTGGGTGTGGCGGTGGCGGTGGTGCCGTGGTTGCTGCCCACCGGGCCGAGCGCGGGGCTGGACGCGGCGCAATTCCTGGAGGCGGGCAGCTTCGCCATCGGGGCGGCGGTGGTGTTCGCCGGAGGCCTGCTGACGGCGATGACGCCGTGCGTCTATCCGCTCATTCCCATCACCGTCTCCGTCTTCGGGGCGAGGAGGGCCGAGGGGCGGGGCAAGGCGCTGGTGCTGACCACGTCCTACATCGTCGGCATGGGGGTGGTGTTCAGCGGGCTGGGGGTGCTGGCGGCGAAGACGGGGCAGGCGTTCGGCTCGATGCTGGGGCACCCGGCGGTGGTGACGGGGCTGGCGGTGTTCCTGCTGCTGCTGGCCTCCTCCATGTTCGGCGCCTTCGAGCTGGCGCTGCCTCAGGGGCTGCAGCAGCGGCTCAACTCGGTGGGCGGGGCAGGGGTGACGGGGGCCTTCCTCATGGGCAGCGTGTCCGGCTTCCTGGCGGCGCCCTGCACGGGGCCGGTGCTCACGGGCCTGCTGGCCTTCGTGGCGAAGTCGCAGAGCACGGCGCTGGGTGCATCGCTCCTCTTCATCTATGCGCTGGGCATCGGCGTGCCCTTCTTCCTCATCGGCGTCTTCACCGTGCGCCTGCCTCGAAGTGGGGTGTGGATGGAGTGGGTGAAGAGCGTGCTGGGCATCGTGCTGGTGGCGCTGGCCATCTCCTACCTCGAGGACGGCTTCCCGGCGGTGGGAGGGGCGCTCTCGGGCGTGGCCGGGCAGTTCGGCCGCACGCCGGGGACGCTCATCGCCTCGGTGCTGGCGGTGCTGGGCGTGCTGCTGGGCGCCATCCACCTGTCCTTCAAGGAGGGCGCGCGGGACTTCTCCTTCAAGGCCCTGGGCGTGCTGCTGGTGGTGGTGGCGCTGGTGCTGCGCGGTGGGGCCATGGACGTGAAGTCCACGGGCGCGCTGTGGGTGTCCCTCGGCTGGGCGGAGCCGGAGAAGGCCCCCGAGTTCGAGTGGCACGCGGTGCTGCCGGCCAAGGGCGCCAGCTTCGCCTCCGAGTCCTTCGACCAGGTGCTGACGCGCGCGAAGAACGAGGGCCGGCCGGTGCTGATCGACTTCTTCGCGGAGTGGTGCGCGGCCTGCAAGGAGCTGGACCGGGAGACCTACCCGGCGCCCGAGGTCATCGAGGAGTCGGAGCGCTTCATCAGCGTGAAGATCGACGCCACCAACGGGGACGACGCGCTGGATGCTCTGATGGAGCGCTTCGCGGTGCAGGGTCTGCCCACGGTGGCCTTCGTGTCGTCCACCGGGGAGGTCCTCTCCAAGCCGCGGGTGACGGGCTTCCTCGAGCCGCGGCTCTTCCTGGAGGAGATGAAGAAGGTGGACTGAGCCCGGCCTCCGCCGTGGCGGCTACTCGTCGCGGTGGACGGTGTCCGGGGAGAAGGCGGGCAGGCAGATGGCGATGTACTCGGCGCCCTCGTCGTTGGGGCTGCTGTAGCGCACCCACTCGCCGGGCTCCGTCACCACGGCCTGGCCGGCGGGCACGTCGAGCGCGCCGCCCTTGTGCTCCACGCGGAGCAGACCCTTGAGCACCACGGTGATCTCGCGGAACTCGGGCGTCTGTCCGGGCTCGAGCCATCCGCCGGGGCTGCGCATGTGGGCGACGCTCAGTTCGCCCGACTTCGTGTTCACCCGACCGACGTACTCGTCGATGAGCTTGGGCTTGTTGCCCGCGGCGGTGACTCGCGTGGGGGCGGGGATGAGGGTGGGCATGGTTCGCTCCGTGTTTGGTGAAGTGCGCCGCGAACCTACCAGCCCTCGGGCCTACCAGGTGGATCCATCCGCCGAGGACGAACGCTCTTTCAGGTAGCGCAGTGCGCGCTCCAGCACCTCGTCCCTGCCGGTCCGGAGCCCGTCCAACGTCGGCCTCACGTACACGTGGGGCCGCAGGCCCACCCGCTGGAGCTGCGCCCCGTCCACGTGCCGCACGTCGTGCCCCGTGAACGTCACGCTGATGCCGCCGGGCAGCAGCAGGTTGGTGATGTCTCCGTTGGCGCCCGCGGTGGGGCTGCCGATGAAGGTCGTCCCGTTGGCCGCTTCGAGGAAGAGCCCCGTGTGCTCGGCCTGGCTGATGGCCCGCTCGTCGATGAGCATCACCGTCCTTCCTCGGTACAGGGGCACCGAGGCCCTGGGCAGCTCCTGGAAGAACTTGTACCGCGCCGTCTCGTCCTCTCCGGACACGAGGTTCCGCTCGAACACGGCTCCATAGCGAGCCCCGCGCGTGTTGAGGTACGGGGTGAGCGCCCAGGCCGTCCCGTTGGGATAGCCGCGCATGTCGAGGATGAGGGCCCGGGTGCTCTTCAACTTCTCGAACATGGGCTCCACGTCGGCCACCTGGAGCCGTGTGAGGTCCGCATAGCCGATGTTGCCCTCCAGCACGCGGTACGCCTCTCCCGGATTCTCCTTCTGGAGCGACTTCCGGCTCCGGGTGAAGCGCACCTGAAGGAGCTTCCCGGAGGCGTCGCGCACGCCCAGCGTCGACTCGGAGCCCTCGGGGCCTGTCAGCGCATACCTCAGCAGGCGCAGACGGCGGTGGGCCGCGTGCGAGGCCGTGACGTACGGCTCCAGTTCCCGGAGGCGCTCCTCCAGCGGCTTGCCGTCGATGCTCTCCACCACCTGGCCCGGCGCGAGCCCCGGCGCGGCCTCGGCGTCATGCACCTCGACCACCACCGGCTTGCCCTCGACATCCATCAGGACGAAGGGCGCGCCTACCCCCTCGAGGCCCCGCTTCTCGAGTTCCGGGTGGAAGCGCACGTACGTGTGCCCGTCCTGGATGAGCGTGCTCATCTCCGCCACCGCGAGCGCGTACCCGGCCGCGTCCTCGGCCTGCTCGAAGCGGGGCAGGAACGTGGCCAGCGCGTCATCCCAGCTCCGGTCCAGCAGGTGCTTGTACGGGTAGAAGAAGTGGATGGTGTTCCACAGCCGGAACAGGGCCAGCAGGCGGTGCTCCCGGCTGGGGTAGAGCATCTCCTCGTACTTGCGGTCCGGCCGCCACCGCGCCGTGGGGGTCTGCTCGGGGCGAGTCCGCGTCCGTTTCCCCGGCTTGCGCGCCAGCTCCAGCGCCTTCTGGAGGGCCACGTCCCTCCCTCCCTGCTTCGAGCGTCGCGCCACCTCGGCATCCGCGCGCAGCGGGAAGGGCAGCTCGCTCAGCCGCACCACCGCCGTCAGCCCGCCCCCGAGCTCCACCCGGGCTCTCGGTACCGCTGCTCCAGCGTCCAGCTCTCCCTCCGACACGAGCTGCAGCAGCCCCCTCGCCTGCATCGCGAGCATGCGCGGCTCCACGTACGAGCGCTCATCGAGCAGCAGCACGACAGGGCGAGGCCGGCCCCGGCCCTCGGGCTCGATCACCTCTCCTGCCTCGGTCACCAGCGAGGTGGTGTAGCCGCTGGGAATTCCGCTCTGGGAGCGGAAGCCCGAGTGCAGCACGCCGCGCATGCCGGGGACTCGGAGCGGCTGGGTGAGCAGGTGCGGGAGGAGGTGCCCGAAGGCTTCCGACAGGCGGTACTCGCCATGGAGCGGCAGCCCTCGGGAACGGAGATCGATGATGACGGCCTTGGCCCGGGAGAGATCCCTCCGGAAATCCGCGGGCAGCTCGCGCAGGGCGTGTACGGCGGCCGGCGTCTGGACGGTGCGCAGATCCACCACCAGCACCTCCCGTCCACCTTCCCAGCTCCGCTGCTCGCGCGCCTGGGGGAGCGGATCGCCCGGTTTCTCCTCTTCGGAGCGAAGTACGCGCGTGGCGGAGTCCTTCAGCACGTCCAACATGCCTTGCACGGCCTCCGCATAGGCCGCGGGCGTCTCCGCTGCTTCCACCCTGGGGATGGCGTCCACGAGCGCGGCGTCCCAGTCGATGTCACGGTAGGCGAGGGCCGGGTGCCGGTAGCGGACCTGTCCCCACAGGCGGCCCAGGTGGGCCAGGCGCTCCTCCCGCGAGGGGAGGGGATGGGGAGCAGGCTCGGCGGCCGCCGCGATCGCGGCCACGAGGCTGAAGACCAGGAGGAGCGTCGAGAGTCGGGTGCGCATGAGCCTCCGCGAGGACAGGGGAATCCACCCCCGACGCTACCGCACGGCGCGCTCGCGTCCTAACGGGGAGTGCGCCGGGTCGCTCTCCTTCGCTCGAGGGGAGCGACCCTGAACCCCGGACGGTGTCCGGGGGGCTGGCGCGTCAGGGAGCCGCGGCGCCCACGAGCTGCTTGACGATGTTCAGCGCCTCGGTGACGTGGCGCGTGGCGTTGAGCTGCGAGTTGAAGATGTGCCGGACGGTGCCGCTCCGGTCGATGACGTACGTCACCCGTCCGGGCAACAGCCCCAGCGTGCTCGGAACCCCGTACTCGCTGCGCACCTTGCCACCCGCGTCGCTCACCAGCGTGAATGGCAGCCTGTACTTCGCCGCGAAGGCCTGATGGGAGGCCTCCGATTGCGAGCTGATACCCACGACCTCGGCGCCGGCCTCCTTGAAGGACTCGTAGGAGTCGCGGAAGGAGCACGCCTCCTTGGTACAGCCAGGCGTGTCGTCCTTCGGATAGAAATAGAGGACCACCGCCGACTTCTGGAGTAGCTCCTTCAGGTGGACGAGGGTGCCGTCCTGTCTGGGCAGCGTGAAATCGGGGGCCTTGTCGCCAATCTTGATGCTCAAGTAGGGCGCTCCTGACTTTCGAAAGTTCGCCCCCTTGCTAATCAGGAGCCCCTGGCGTTTCAACGTCCGCGTAGGGCGCCCCCCGCGACAACCGGGGGGCGTCGGAGCGGCGTCACGGAGGAGGCGGCGGCATGCCGCCATCGGGGAAGCCACCCGGAGGAGGCGGGCCCCCGGTTCCCCCGACGTTGCAGAGCGAGTCATCCAGCGAGGAGCGGAGGACGATCGTCTTCGAGGCCAGCATCGCGCCGTCGCTCATGCGCGCGACGTTGACGATGTACGGGCTCGCGTCGGTGCCACCCAGCACCGTGTCCGTGGTGTGCGTCGTGTCCGGCTGCCCGCGGTCGACGTAGCCGGCCAGCGTCGAGAAGATGTCCGCCGTGATGTCCTCGGGGAAGAAGAGCTGCGAGACGACGTACTCGTTCCCGTCGAGGCGCACCTGGAAGTGGATGTGGATGGCACGGCTGGAGTACCAGCCAGGGAAGCAGGTATCGAAACGGACCTGTCCGTCCGCGTCACTCGTCTGCGTACCGCGGAAGAACCGATGGCTGCGCGCATCGCTGTCGCCGGAGGTGCAGAAGTCCGACGCATCGTCGCCCGAGTAGAGGCCCAGGACGCTGCAATGCCAGATGTCGACCTCCGCCCCGGCGACGGGCGTGCATCCATCCGCCTGGACGAGGCGCAGGGCGAGGCGGACGGGCAGGCCCGGGTAGCCCTCGCTGATGTCCTGGCGCACGACGGACTCGGCGAAGCAGGGGCCGAGCGTCATGGCGCAGGTGAGGGCGCACTCCGTCCCCGTGTCGTTGGCGAAGGGATTCGGGTAGTTCGCGGCGTCGATCATTGCGGCGGTGCCGCCGACGACCCAGCCACTGGCGCCCCCCGACGAGTCGTCGCCCGTGTCGTCCGTCGGGATGTTGCAGCCGACGAATTGCAGGAGTGGCGTCGCCGCCAGCGCCACGCCCATTCCCTTGAGAAGGCGGCGTCGGCTGAGGGGGGGGAGTCCAGAGTTCTCATCATTCATCGAGCGTTCTCCAGGGTGAGAGGCCTGGCTTCATGGGCCCGGCTCTTGAACCTGGGAGGACTCTGTCCGCCCCACCTTGCGATTTTCTGAAGAGCCGGAGTGGCGCGGCCTGCGGTCGGGCTCGGACTTCTTCGATTCTCCCTCTCGTGGAAAAGTATATTCCAATTGAGGCCGAGCGGGTTGTTACATCCTGTCACGTATTGTATCAAATCGAGAACAACCTGAAATGTCCGTGTAGCGCCACCTGCTCATCCTGCCTGCCGTTCGGATTTCCCGAACACCCGACCACGAGGAGCCGGGCGCCGGAAGGGAGTCCGGCTCCTCGCTGGCCAGACAGGAAAGAACATCATGCAATCCCTCATTGGAATCCGGTGGCGAGCATCCGCGCGGCTCGCAGCCCTCGTGGTCTGTGGCATGGCGCGGATGGCCTCAGCCTACGCGCCCGAGAGCCCGCTCGGAGCTGCTCAGGCAGGGAAGCCGGACATCCTGTTCCTGCTCGTGGACGATCTCGACCTTGCCGCCTACGAGGCCATGCTTGCGACGACGGACCCCTCCCTGTTTCCACACCTCAAGGCCCTGGTGGCCGAGGGGATGAGCTTCAGCAACTACTTCACTACTGATTCGATCTGCTGCCCCTCGCGCGCGACCTACCTGACCGGCCAATACCCACACAACCACGGGGCCCTCGACGTCACCACGGGCCACGGATATTGGGAGAACACGGAGCACGACGACCACACCCTGGCGACCTGGTTGCAGTCCGCCGGCTACCACACGGGGCTCATCGGTAAATACCTCAACGGGTACGGGGACGGCCAGGACGGCGAAGGGCTCCCGTCGTATGTTCCACCGGGCTGGAGCCAGTGGTTCGCGCTCTACGGAATGAACACCTACAACATGTATCAGAACTCGATCAGCGACAATGGCGTGGCGATCACGACCTCGGACGCCGAGTCTGATTACCAGACGGATGTGCTCTCCGTCAGGACGCAGGGGTTCGTCTCGCAGGCGCCGACGAGCTCTCCGCTGTTCCTCTTCCTCACTCCCACGGCGCCGCACACCGAGGCCCTTCCCTCGTACGCCCTGGGGACCGTCTTGAGAGGCTATGCTGCCTCGTACCAGTGGACGCTCCGCCCGGCCCCGCGGCATGAGAACCTCGTCGTGCCGGAGCTCCCTGCGAAGCTGTCGCGGAACGAGGCGAATGTCTCGGACAAGCCGGCGTGGTTGCAAGCCATCCCGGAGATGTCGTACGGCGACCTGAACGGCGTGGCCGACTACTGGCGGGACAAGCTCAGGGCCATGCAGGCCGTGGACGAGATGCTCGGTAACGCGATGGCCGCCCTCGAGGCTCGGGGCCCGAACCACTATGTCGTGTTCACGAGCGACAACGGCTATTTCCACGGCGAGCACCG
>QKJM01000944.1 GCA_003249315.1 Archangium sp. | reverse complement strand
CCTGCGCCAGATGCGCCCCAACGCCTCGCGCATCCAACCGGGCGACCGCGTGGTCATCCCGCCCCGGTCCGCGCCCCAGACCACGTCCAAGGAGCTGCTCCAGCGCGCCCTCAGGCTCAACGGCGAGTACCTCAGGCTGCGCGATAGCTACATGACCTGGGTCTCGAACAAGGGGCGCGCCGGCTGGTACTCCATCGCCGAGTGGTCCCAGGCCCTGGCGGAGCAGGACAAGGACAAGCTCGGCAGCCGCGTCAACAAGTCGGCGCTGAAGAGCTTCCTGGACGGCTATGAGCACGAAGCCGGGCAGCAGCGCAGGCTCTACGAGCTCAAGTGCAAGGAGCTGGTGACGCTGATGCTCAGCCCGGAGTTCCGACGCCAGTTCGAGGCGCTTGCCGGAGACGAGCTGGCGCAGAGCTACGCGGACCTCACCGAGGGCTTCAACGAGTCCCAGGTGGGCCGCACCTTCATCCTTCAGGAGCTGCAGAAGGCCGAGAAGAATGACCCCGGCGCCCTGCTCACGGGGGTGTTCAAGGTGACGAAGGAGGCCAATGGGGCCTTCTGGAAGTTCCTCGCCGAGTTCTCACCGATGATCGTCCGCTGGAAGGGGGAGCAGGCGCGGGCCTATGTGGAGCATCTCATCATCCAGCGCGTGCGGCTCGTCTCCGTGGACATGCTGCGCAAGCGGGTGGACCTCTACCAGTCGACGAGTATCGTGCGCGTCCGGCAGGAGTTCGTGGTCACCGTGCTGACGCCCGAGCGAATCCGCCTCACCGACACCGCCAACCTCCAGCGCGTCAGCAGGCTCATGAACAAGGCCTTCGAGGCCTTCAACCTCGCGTTCGCGCTCAACGAGGCGCGCAGGAACCTCGGCCCCAAGGAGATGATCTCCACGGTGGGAGCGCTGGCGGGCATGCTCGAGCAGTTCAAAACCGTCACCACCGCGCTCACGGCGCGCAAGTTCATGCGGGTGGCCGGCGCGGGCACCGAGGCCTCGGTGCTGGCCATCGTCACCGGCGTGTGTGATGCCGTCACTGGCAGCATGGATGCGTTGGACCGCTACTCCCGAGGCGACTATGACGCCATGGTGGTGTACGGGGCCGGTGCGGCCGGAGGTGCCGCGGCGGCCGTGGGCGCCTCGCTCATCGTCTTCGGGGCGGGCACCTCCTGGACCGGCGTGGGGGTGGTGGTCCTGCTGGTGGGCGCCGTCGTCTCCGTGGGGGCGGCCATCGCCAGCGTGTTCGGCAACTTCGATGACTCCCCCTTGCAGCTCTGGTTGCTCAACAACCGGTTCGGAAACAGGGGCAACAATCCCGCCCCCGAGTACCGCGACTGGAAGAACAACTACACCCGGCAGCTCGATGCGCTCGAGAAGGCGCTCGCCACCATGAAGTTCTCCGGTGATTTCAGCGAGGACAAGCACCAGATCGTCATCAAGCCGTCGCTGGTGCTGACGGTCTCACGGGTGCTCGTCTCCATCCACGCCTCGTGGAGCCTGGGCGGGTACCAGTACTGGGTCGACCACCCGCTCGACCAGCACAGGGACATCAAGGTGGATGGGTCGCGGGTGACGGAGATTCGGATCGACGTCCCCCGGCCGCCGAGCCATCGCAAGGGGGTGCTGTATACGAACATCCGTGTGGAGCTGACGGTGGACGTCTACAATGACGGCAAGACCATGAAATACACGCGCCAGGCCAACCTGACTCCTTCGATGATGGAGACGTTCTTTTCATGGTTCTGACACCTCCTCCACCGTCACGAGCGCTGGCGACGGTGTGCTATGTGCTGGCGGTCGTGGCGGGGGCGGCGGGAGCCTTCCTGCTGCTGCGAGCGGGTGCGGAGGATGCATTCGAGGAGGAGCGCCTGGCGTTGACGGGGATCGCCGGGGTGGCGCTGGCGTTCGCCGTGCTGATGGTGGGCGTGGCCGAGGTGGGCCGCCGAGGCGTGCTGCTGTGGCGCGCCGAGAGCGGCCGGCTCGTTGGCGAGGTCCCGCACTCGGGCGAGCAGGTGTGGGTGCCCGTGCAGGGCCCGGCGAGGGTGGAGAAGGAGCTCCGGGCGCTGTCCAACGGGGTGTATGCGGAGCAGTACGCCGTCTGGCTCTCCTCGCCAGTCCTCGGCCCGGTGCGCATGTTGGCCGGCGGTGGGCTCAACGTGGACGAGGTGCGTGCGCGGTGGGCCGCGGCGACGTTCTCCGGGGGAGGCGGCGAGATACCCGCCGAACCTCCGCCAGGTAGCGGTGTGCTCCTGGAGCGCGATGGCACCTGCCGCATCGCGGCCGGCTGGGGTGCATTGGCGCTGCCCTTCCTCGCCGCCGGTCTGCTGCTGTTGAGCCCCGTCGTGGTGATTCCGCTGATGCGCGGCTCGGGGAACGCCCTGCTGTTGGGGAGTGTGTGTACGGTCGCCGCGGCCCTGACGCTCCTCACCGTGTCGTACGCCCTCTCCCATTGGGAGCTGCGGGCCGGGCCGGAGGGGGTATGGGTGAGGCGCCGAGTGGGCTCGCTACCGCTGGGCTCGCCCCGGAAGCTTCCAGGAGACCTGCGGCTGGATTTGTCTCGTGCGCCCCGCGTGGCCTGGGTGGACGAAACCGGTCAGCCGAGGTTCCGCGTGGTGGCCGTGGCCCGGGGCTCGACACTGGCCGGTGTGCTCTGGCTCACGGCCGTGCTGCGCCAGCACGAGCGTGTCCGGGGCCTCGCCCACGCCACCGGCATCTCCTCGGATCGGCCATAGCGTCCGAGGAGGCGCCCGTCCCCTCCTCCGCGACTCAGGCGAGGTTGTGGAAGACGCGCTGCACGTCGTCATCCTGCTCGAGCGCATCCACCATCTCGAGCACCTCGTTCGCCTTCTCCTCCGGCAGCTCGACGAGGTTCTCCGCGATGTACTCGGAGTCGGCGGAGAGGGGCGTGATTCCCCGCGCCTCGATGGCCGCCTGGAGCTGTCCGAAGTCGGAGAAGGCGCAGCGGATGATGAGCTGCTTCTCGCCCTTCTCCCCCTGGCCCTCGCCCATCTCCTGCAGCCCGTGGTCGATGAGCTCCAGCTCCAGCTCCTCCTGGTTCACCCCCTCCGGAGACAGGCGGAAGACGCCCATGCGCTGGAAGAGGAAGCCCACGCTGCCGGTGGTGCCCAGGTTCCCGCTGTACTTCCTGAAGTGCATGCGCACGTTGGCCACCGTGCGCACCACGTTGTCGGTGGCCGTCTCCACGAGGACCGCGATTCCGTGCGGCGCGTACCCCTCGTAGAGGACCACCTCGTAGTCCTGCTGCTCCTGGCCGCTGGCGCGCTTGATGGCGGCCTCGACCTTGTCCTTCGGCATGTTCGCGGATTTGGCGTTCTGCAGCGCGCGGCGCAGGCCCGGATTGCTGTCGGGGTTCGGTCCTCCCGACTTCACTGCGATGGCGATGTCCTTGCTGATCCGCGTGAACATCTTCGCCATCTTGTTCCAGCGGGCGAACATCGTGGTCTTGCGGGTCTCGAAGATGCGTCCCATGGCTCGGCTCTATAGGTTCGGGGCCCCTGGCCCCAGGCTTGGCGGATGGCTCCGCTGACGGCGCCCCACGCTTGGAGTGCGGGCGGCCATCGAGGCGCGGCAAGGCTAGCACGAGGGCCCGCCGCCAGGAGGAATCAACCCGGAAGGAGTCCGGTTTCATTCCCCTCCGCCCCACGGGACGTCGCTGGTGGCACCCCCGCTCCCGGGTATGTTGGGCCCCATGTCCCGTCCAAGCCCCTGCGCCACCGCCCTGCTCCTGCTGCTCCCCACCCTCGCGCTGGCCGGGAAGCCCTCTCCCGCCGCCCGGCGCTGGTGGTCACACGTGGAGGCGCTCGCCAGTGACGAGCTCCAGGGACGCGACACGGGCAGCGAGGGGCACCGCCGCGCCGCCGAGTACGTGGCGACGAAGCTGGCGGAGACGGGCGTCCAGCCAGGCGCGGGCGCGGGCTTCCTCCAGGAGGTGCCGCTCGTCACCCGCCGGCTGGTGAAGGAGCGGAGCCGGGTGACGCTGGTGCGCGAGGGGAAGGAGGAGCCGCTCGTGCTCGACCAGGACGTGGTCCTCAGCGCGCACAGCAGCCCCGCCGGTCCCCTGGAGGCCGGGCTCGTCTTCGTGGGCCACGGCCTGAGCATCCCCGAGGCCAGCCATGACGACCTGGCCGGGATGGACTTGAAGGGCAAGGTGATCGTCGTGCTGTACGGCCACCCTCCGGGAGTGCCCGGCAACCTGGCCGCCCACTACGGGGCCTCCTCGGAGCGCTCGAAGGCCTACGCCCGCGCTGGCGTGGCAGGCGTGCTGGTGGTCGTGCCCCCCAAGCTGATGGAGGTTCCCTGGGAACGCGTGGTCGAGGGCCGCTCCCGCCCTGTGATGATGCTGGCCGACCCCGCCCTGCGGGAGGGGGCGGACCTCTCCCTGGTCGGCTCCCTCCACCAGGACGCCATGGACAAGCTGCTCGAGGGCAGCGGGCACACGTTCCAGGAGCTCGTTGCGCTGTCGGAGGCGGGCAAGCCGTTGCCGCGCTTCGCGCTCTCCGCTTCGGTGCGCAGCGAGGTGGCCCTGGAGACGTCGAGGCTCACCTCCGTCAACGTGGTGGGGCGCCTGCCCGGAAGCGATGCGAAGCTGGGCGCGGAGTCCGTGGTGCTCTCCGCGCACCTGGACCACGTGGGCGTGGGAGCGCCGGTGGACGGGGACGCCCTCTACAACGGCGCCATGGACAACGCCACCGGTGTGGCGGCGCTACTGGAGGTGGCCCGGCACTTCCAGGAGAAGAAGGTGCGCCCGCGCCGCACGGTGCTCTTCGTCGCCGTCACGGCCGAGGAGAAGGGCCTGCTGGGCTCGCGCTTCTTCGCCGAGCGCCCGCCCGAGGGCAGCGGCCAGATGGTGGCCGACTTCAACATGGACATGTTCCTGCCGCTCACCCCGCTCACGCACCTGGTGGCCTTCGGCCAGGAGGAGTCCTCGCTGGCAGGGCCGCTGAAGGCCAGCGCCGCGCGCCTGGGAGTCAAGGTGATGAAGGACCCTCGCCCGGAGGCGAACTCCTTCGTGCGCAGCGACCAGTACAGCTTCATCCGCCAGGGAGTGCCGGCGCTGGCCTTCAGGTTCGGCTACCGCAAGGGCTCGCCCCAGGAGAAGTTGCACCTCGACTGGCGCAAGCAGCGCTACCACGCGCCGTCGGACGATCTGTCGCAGCCGATGGACCGCGAGGCCGCGGTGCGCTTCGTGCGCCTGCTGGCCGACCTCACCCGGCGGGTGGCGGATGCTCCCCAGCGCCCGAGGTGGAACAAGGACAGCTTCTTCCGGCGCTTCGAGCGCCCCGAGGCCCCGGCCACCGCGCAGCCGGTGCCCTGAGCCCCCTTACACCGCGACGAACCGCGTGCCGGTGATGCCCTCTGCCTCCATGGCCTGCTTGAGGTCCTCGGAGATGACGAGGGCTACCTTCCATCCCCAGGGACGGAAGATGCGGGCATCGCCCACCTTCGTCGGATCGATGCGGAGGCCCGCGACAACCCGGTACTCCCCCAGTTTGTCCGGGCGGTCATCCTCCGGCATCCAGTACCGAACCTCTTCGCACCGGGCGTCATCGATGCAGCGGATGATGCGCAGCGCGTTCAGGATGAAGTAGGGCTCCGTGTGTCCTTCCACTCGAGCGGGAATGAACTGCACGTCTCCAACTCCCTGCCGCTCGAAGAGTTGGACGACACGCCCATGAACGACGGGAATGCTGAAGGCGGCCCAGCAGTAGTCCAGCGGGCTTCCGGGAATGTCGATAGGCAAGCGTGGCACGCACCCCAGCTCGAGCTTCTCCCCTTCCTTGAACTGCCAGGGATCGATCTCCCTCCCCTGTTCATCGACAGGCCCGCCCAGGTGCCAGCGCGTGCGGGAGCGCCTGTCATCCATCAGATCGTAAAAACGATTCATACGGATTCAGCTCCGTCCTATATCCTCGTCAACAGTCGATAGAGTCTTGAGCCGGGGGTGCATACCTCATCGGCGATGCTCTTGAGTTCTCGTAACATGCGGACTCTGCATTGCTCCACGGTCTGGCATCGCCCCAAAGCCGCCTCGAGCCTGCGGTACACCTCTTCATGGTACGCCTCGGGGTGGGGACCCTTGTGACCCGCGAGGTAGACGAGATTCTCTACCGCATCCAGACTCATTCCCGCCTTCGCAAAGAGCTTCGCGAACAAGGGCGTCCAGGGGCCGCCATGGTTGGTGGAGATATCATTCTTGTTCGTAGCCAGGTGGTGCCAGCGATGGCCATCCTTCTTCACGGAGCCATCGGAGCAGGCGCCACCCACTGCTGTAGCCGCCGTGCCGGCCGAAACTCCCATCACGACGACGGTGCCATCTGCCACCATCTTGACAGTCGTCGCCCCCTCCAGTGTCGCTCCTCCGGCCACGGCGAACCGGGGAGACCGCAACAGGAACCCCAATCCTCCTTCGGGTACCTGAGGTAGCCCCTTGGCCACCCCCATGCTGGCCACCATGACCAACACCCTCAAGGCCGTTCCTCCCACCACCTTGCCAAAGCGCTCCGCTACCGCCTCCAAATCCTCCAACGTCCTCGCCGCCTGTGCCTCCTGGTACAATTGCACGCACGCATGCGCCAGTCGGGTGAGTTCCAGCACTCCCACCACCAATGCCAATCTCAATGTCAGTGTTGCCGCAAATGCCTTCGTGAACAACGGCTCCGGCGCAATCCACGCCCCGAAGTACACCAGCACCGACAGGGCCACGCTGGAGAGGAAGACGGGTGAGCGGAACAGTTCCTGAGCTGCTTCACGCACGCCCGCGCCCATATAGCGAGGAGAGAGCTTCAAAGCCAGGAACAAAGGGCTCGTCTCCAGTGACTGGGGCAGGGGTAGCCGTGACGAGCCATAGCGGGATAGGAATTCCTCCCGCAGCTTCAATTCCCACTCCGCGGCCATGCCGTCTCCCGACCTCGTCGAGGCCAGTACGAAGCGAGGCTTGAAAGGCTGAAACCGAGGCCTCCCAACCACTTGGAAGGACTCTTGGAAAGCGGCAAGCACCATCCGCGCCTCCTCCACCCGAACCCGCTCCAGAACTGGATCCGGGGCCACCGGCTCGAAAGCAAGCTTCAATGCTCCTTCGGGCTGATGGCTGATGCGCACCGAAATCGGAGCCATCGGCCGCTGCCGCCCTTCCTGACTCGCCATCTCCGGTGGCGTAGCGCACGAGACGAGTAGGACGAAATACAGGCTCATGGCCGGGCGCAGCCATGAAAGGGCCCTTGTCACGGCTGGTAGCATATACGAACCTCGGTTCCTGCTCCATGAGGGCACATCCATTCCTCCTCGAAGTCCGCGGTGTACGAGGTGTCTTGTACGAAATGCCCGTACGGACACCTTCCCCGAGACGCCCCCCCCACGCTCAGACAGATGAGGAGAGGGCTGCCTCCACCCGCACGCCCATGCGACGGTACAGGGCGGCCTGAAGCGAGCGAGCCACGGGCCCAGGGCGTCCCTCGCCCACGGGCGAGCCGTCCACGGACACCACCGGCTGCACATCCGTGGTGGTGCCGGTGAGGAACAGCTCGTCCCACCGGTGGCGCTCCTCCACCCGCGGCGCCACCTCGTGGACACGCAGGCCCTGCTCCCTCGCGAGCGCGAGGACCACGTCCCGGGTGACTCCCGGAAGGATGCGCGTGTCCTTCGGGTGCGTGTACAGCGCACCCTCCATCACCGCGAACACCGAGGTGGAGGCGCCCTCCGTCACCACCCCGTCACGCACCAGGACGGCCTCCCAGGCGCCCGACTCGAGCGCCCGCTGCTTGGCGAGGACGTTGGGCAGCAGGTTCACCGTCTTGAGGTCACACCGGGCCCAGCGCAGGTCCGGGTGGGTGATGACCTTCACGCCTCGA